>JAYUJS010000155.1:0-3511 GCA_043765095.1 Ferruginibacter sp. | reverse complement strand
GGAAACCCATGCCCCAGGGGCTCGGCCATTGCATAAGGTGTTCAGGCTTTGCTTTTATCCAAAGTGCAAAATCTAATCTTCCTTTTTTTTCAGTCTGTCCACTTAGTTCTCTTGTGCCTTCTAATAAATCTTCAAGTTTTCTATTGGTTAAAATACCGTACGTTTTTTCTTTATCATATTTTTCTACATCAAAATAAATTGTACCATCTTTTTCATACCCATATCCGTTAGCAATTATTTGTTCTGTCATTTCTATTTGTTCGCTAATATGCCCTGTGGCTGTGGGTTCTATAGTTGGGGGCAATGTATTTAATAATTGCATTACCTCTCTAAAACCCAAAGTATACCTTTGTACAATTTCCATTGGCTCCAACTTCTCTCGCCTTGCCATTTTGCTAAATTTATCATCACCTTCATCTCTATCACCTTCCAAATGCCCCGCATCGGTAATATTGCGCACATAGCGTACTTTGTACCCAAGGTATTTTAAGTATCTATATATTACATCAAAAGAAATAAAAGTACGACAGTTACCTAAGTGTACATCGCTGTACACTGTGGGTCCACATACGTACATGCCTACATAGCCTGGTTCTAAGGGAGTAAATAATTCTTTTTTTCGAGTAAGGGTGTTGTAAATTTCTAATGCCATGTTGCAAATATATTTAAAAGGCATTTTATAATGTTTGGTAAGATGATTTATAACAAAATTATCATCCCCGCACTACCCACTACACATTCTTCACTCCCCACTCCCCATCTTCACATCAGCCACAATTGGAAAATGGTCACTTAATTTTTTAGGTATTTTTACATATTGCTCTACCTTAAATTTATTATCAATAAAAATATTATCAATTCTTAAAGTTGGAGAAATACTAGAGAAAGTTCTGCCTATACCGCAACCTTTTTCTGAATAAACATTTTTTAAATTTTTGCCTATTGTACAATATGCATAGCTGTTAGGTACATCATTAAAATCCCCGCAAAGTATTACAGGGTATGGACTTTTATCCATTTCCTTTTTTATACTTTCACTTTGTATTTGTCTTTTTATAAAACCAATTTTTAATTTGTATAAAATACTTTTCGATTTCGCAATATCAATTTCGGTATTATTTTCTGCATCCTGTAAATATTGCAAATTATCGTTGTTAAATTTTAATGATTGTAAGTGAATATTAAAAATCCTAAATGTATCAGTAGCTTTTACAATGTCTATGTATTGAAAAATAAAATTGTAATCGTTAGGAATAGTGTTAATTGTTTGTCTATTAATAATTGGATAGCGACTATAAATAATAATTCCAAAATGATGCTTGCTGTCGTAATCGTTTTTTACATTGTAGCAAAAAGAGTACTCAGAAAAATTTATTTTTTTTGAAATTGTAGCCACATAATTAATGGCTGTAGAATCTTTATCAGCACCTGCTAGTTCTTGGAAGCATGCCACATCTGGTGCATATTCATTTATAAGGTTTAACATTTCAGTTTTTATTTCTGGGTGTTTTTTGTTATTAGCAATGTTAAATTGCTCCACATTCCAACTCATAATACGTAAGCTGGCAGCAGGTTTAGCCATTGTAAAATTGCTATCGGTACGAAATTTTATTATTTGCCCAATAGGTTTCCATGCAAGTAAAATAGATGTAATACTAATAAGTGCCATTTTCTTTTTTGCAAACAACCAAAATAATATAAAGCCCACCAGTACTAACAATAAGTATAAAGATGCCAATGTAAAAAAACCTATGAACCAAAAATTTTTAGGATTAAACCATGAGCCATAGCAGCCAAGTAAAAACACAATTGCCACTACAATATTAATTATTACAAAAAAGCCTTTTATGAATTTTCTTAAAATACCTGCCATGGTTTAAAGATAAAGCATAGTTAGAAAAAATGTAAAAAAATGTGGTGGGCGGGGCTACACACCACTAAATCATGTATTGGGCAGTAATTCCAACAGTTATATTTATTGCTTCTAAATAGTAAACGAAATATTTCATCATAAGTTTGCCAACACTTTCTTAAAAAATGAAGCCCTTCATATTTGAAGGGCTTCATTATAATATTATCACATTGGCAAATTATCACATTATTACATTTGCATTTATCCATTCATACTCGTTAAAAACTCTGCATTGTCTTTTGTGCCTTTCATATTCTTTAGCAATGTATTCAAGGCTTCTTCTGGGTTCATATCTGCCATGTGCTTGCGTAGTACCCACATGCGTTTAAAGGTATCTTTGTCTAACAATAAATCATCTCTACGGGTAGATGAGGAAACAATATCTATAGCTGGATAAATACGGCGGTTAGATAATTTACGCTCTAACTGTAACTCCATATTACCCGTTCCTTTAAACTCCTCAAAAATTACTTCATCCATTTTACTACCAGTATCTACAAGGGCTGTAGCAATTATTGTAAGCGAACCACCATTTTCTATTTTACGAGCTGCACCAAAAAATTGTTTTGGTTTTTGCATAGCATTTGCTTCCACACCACCACTTAAAACTTTACCACTACTTGGTGCAGTAGTATTATGTGCTCTTGCCAAACGGGTAATTGAATCTAGCAAAATAACCACATCATGCCCACACTCTACCAAGCGTTTTGCTTTATTTAATGCAATGGTAGAAACCTTTACATGCTTCTCTGCTGGCTCATCAAAGGTAGATGCTATAACTTCTGCACGTACACTTCGCTCCATATCTGTAACCTCTTCTGGGCGCTCATCTACGAGTACAATCATCAAATAACATTCTGGGTGGTTTTCTGCAATAGCATTGGCCAATTCTTTCAACAACATTGTCTTACCAGTTTTTGGCTGGGCTACTATTAGTCCACGTTGTCCTTTACCAATTGGGGTAAACAAATCCATTATTCTGGTGCTATAATTATCAGCTGTAGTACAAAGGTTTAATTTTTCAAAAGGAAACAATGGTGTAAGGTAATCAAACGGCACTCTGTCTCTTACTTCCTCTGGCGATTTGCCATTTATAGTATTCACTTTTAACAAAGCAAAATATTTCTCACCTTCTTTTGGTGGGCGTACACTTCCAAAAACGGTATCACCAGTTTTAAGCCCAAACAATTTTATTTGTGATGGCGATACATAAATATCATCTGGCGATGATAAATAATTATAATCACTGCTTCTTAAAAAACCATATCCATCGGGCATCATTTCCAATACACCTTCGCCTTGTATAATACCATCAAATTCTATATTAAATACAGGCTGTTCTTTTGGTTTAAACTGTGGGCGTGGGGTAAATTGTTTTTCAGCTGGCTCCTCCATTTCTATTTCTGGTTGTTGCACATCTTCTTCTTGTAGCATTTGTGCAATGGCAGCAGGTATCGTAGTTTGCTCTGCAGTTATAGGTTGCATATCCTCTTGGTTGCCCATGGGTTGTGCATCTTCTGTAATTTCTTTTTTAAAAGGCTTTTTATCTGCCAAAGGCTTTTTTCCTTTTAAAATGGGTTCTTTCCTTGTAGCAATTTT
>JAYUJS010000154.1:0-1273 GCA_043765095.1 Ferruginibacter sp. | reverse complement strand
GGATGCTGTTTTTGTAGATGTGAATAATGATGGCTTTAAAGATTTATTGGTGGCTAGTGGCGGAAACGAATTTTACGGCAATAGCGAAATGCTTTTACCAAGAGTATATTTAAACGATGGCAAGGCTCGCATAAATAGCCCAATTGGGCAAAGCAATTTTATAAGAAAAAAGGATGCCTTTACTTCTACATTACAACTTACTGCATCTTGCATAAAACCCTACGATTTTAATGGAGATGGGTTTGTAGATTTATTTATTGGGGGCAGAGCGGTGCCATGGGAATATAGCAAAATACCTAACTCCTATTTATTACTAAATGATGGTAGTGGCAAATTTGTTGACGTAACAAATAAATATAATTCGGATATATCAAAAATAGGACTGGTTACAAATGCGGCATGGGCAGATTTGGATAATGATGGTAAAAAAGATTTAGTAATAAGTTGTGAATGGGGAGGTATTGTAGCTTTTAAAAATAGTAAAAATGTATTTGAGAAAAAAGTAATTACAAATAAAATGGGTTGGTGGAATTTTGTATTCCCTTTGGATATAAATGGCGATGGCAAAAAAGATTTGATAGCTGGTAACTTAGGAGAAAACAATCGGTTTCATGCAAATGATGAAAATCCTGTAAACCTCTATTACAATGACTTTGACGAAAATGGAAAGAAAGAACAATTTCTTACTTATTTTTTAATGGACAAAGAAATTCCTTTTGCAGATAAAGATGAACTGACAAAGCAAATGCCATCATTAAAAAAGAAATTTTTATATGCAAAAGATTTTACAAATAGCCCATTAAAAGATATTGTAGGAGCTAATAAAATGGATAAAGCTGAAAAGCTGCAAGCCAATTATTTTTCAAATTCCTTTTTAATAAATAACGGAAATTGGGATTTTAGTTTGCAAAAATTTCCTTGGCAAGCTCAACTTTCATGTTATAGAACAGCTGCCGTTATTAATTATACACAAGATAGTTTGCCCAATATCTGGCTCGGTGGTAATTTTTATCATAGTAATATAAGGCTGGGAAAGTATGATGCAGATTATGGAACAATTTTATCAAACCATGGAAACAATAATTTTACAGCAGAAAATATTAGCGATATTATTATAAAAGGAGAAGTAAGGCATATTTTACCCATAACAGTAAAAGGGGAAAAAGCATTTGTATTGGTGAAGAATAATGATAGCGTGATGGTGATAAAATTCTAATATAATTCCTTAGCTTACTTTACTGGCTTTGCTTTCTGTCTTTAGCATTCTTGTGAC
>JAYUJS010000153.1:0-9973 GCA_043765095.1 Ferruginibacter sp. | reverse complement strand
CAAACAAACCAGATATTACAACTCTATCTTTTATTTTTACCATATAACCATCTATAGTTACATTTAAGCCCTTCATTGGTTTCCATGCAAAGCCAATACTCGTATTTATGGAAGTTTCTTGTTTTAATTTTTCAATACCTGCACTTTTTGATAAATCGTCTCCATTTCTTGCTATACGAGATTGCACAAGCGCACCACTATAAAATGAAGTGCTAGTATTTGTAAAATTTACTTGTTGTAAAGATGGTGCTCTAAACCCTGTACTAGCAGAACCTCTTAAATTTAAGTCATTAGATACTTTAAATCTAGTAGCAAACTTATATGTTAATACCCCACCAAAATCGGAATAATTTTCACCTCTTGCTGCCACATCTATCAACCAATTTTTTGTTATATTTAATTCCGCATCTAAATAAGTACTAAAATTATTTCTACTAGCAGTAATAGTATCTTTAGGGCTAAACCCAGGGAAACCTTGTGCACCAGGGGCAAGTGTAGGTTCGTATGATTTATATGATGCCTCTTCACCATTATTAATTGAATATTTCTCATTTCTGTATTCAAAACCATAGCCTATATTTAAACCATTAGCTATTGTTTTAAATGTTTTACTTAAATCTACATTTACAGTAGCTTGTCTAAATCTATAACCCCCATCTTCAAAATAATTTTTTGTGGTGTTACCAACCAAAGAAGCATTGAATGTTTGATATCCCGAAAATTGAAAATTATTTTTTCCTGTTGTAATACTAGCATCCCAATTCCAGCTATTTATTGTTTTACCTTTTATTCCTAAAGCAATGGAAGCATCGGTAATTGCAGTACCAATTCTTGGATTAAAATAAGTTTCTCCATCATTTGTTTTTTGCATAATGCCAGGTACAAAAATACTATTACCAGCAACATCTGTTGGAAAACGTTCTGGATTCCAGCCTAAATTTCTTGAGTATGCATAAGCATCTGATTCTTTAGTATTGACCATACCAAATGAGTAAAAAGTACTCCGACTGTTTTTAATCGGCAACTCCATGTTGTAACTAGCACCGTAAGTTTTTACAGAGCCATCACCAAATGCACGTCTTCCAGCATTTATAAGTGGTAATGTATTTTTATCTGTTTTCCAATTTAAAGTATCTGCTTGTCTATATGTTTTACCCTGTGTAAGAGCACTTAAACCAAAACTTACAAACCCCCCATTATTACCTAAACTAAAACCATTTGTAGCAGATAAATTAAAAGTTTGCCCATCAATTTTACCTTCACTTACATATTGATTACCTGCATTAAATTTACTAGCATTAAATTGGTTATCATAATACCCAGCCCAACCTGTATTAATTGTCCATTTGTTAATATCTTTTTTAAGAATAATATTAATTACACCAGCAATAGCATCACTACCATATTGCGCACTTGCTCCATCTCTTAAAATTTCTATTCTATCTACTGCTATTTGTGGAAAAGCATTTAAGTCTGTACCAGATGCGCCTCTACCCCTTGTACCAAATAAAGCAACCAATGCCGTACTATGTCTGCGTTTGCCATTTATTAATACTAGTGTTTGGTCTGGCCCTAGGCCTCTCAATGTACCCAAATCCACATGGTCTGCACCATCACTACCGCTTTGTTTATTATAGTTAAAAGAAGGTGCTGCCATATTAAGCACTGATGTTAAATCCATCTTTGCAGTTGGGTTGCCTACTTGGTTTATTTTTATAACATCTATGGGTACGGCTGTTTCTGTTTTTGCTCTTGGTGTACCCCTTGTACCCAACACTACTACATCTGCAAGGTCTTGCAATACTGTCTCTAGTAACACTTCTATATTTATAGCGCTCCCTAGCTGTAGCATTTTATTGCTATAACCCACTCTAGATATTTGTACTTCGTCATTTTGTTTTGCTTGTAAAATTATTACACCCTCGTTATTAGAGGTAGCTCCCTTTTTTGAAGAAATTATTAAAGCAGAAGCGTTTTCGATAGAGCTTCCTGTTTTTGCGTCAATTACTTTAACAATATATTGCTGTTGCGCAAAAAGAAAATTTACAAAAAAAGAAATAGAAACTAAAAAGAATAATTTTTTCATGTTGTAGTCAGGTTAATTTATAAAAAATAATAAATACAAAGATAATAAAAAATGAATTAACAGTTTTATGGCTAAAAAAAATGCATAAGTTATCTTTGTAAATCTTCATTAATTGTGAACTCGTATTTGTAAAAAATATTATTGTGAATAAAAAAGGACTTATTGCATTATTACTTGCCATTTCTTTACCAATGATAGGCTATTTTTTAGTAAAATATTTTAGTAAAGATGCCGTACACATGCCTAAAAAATATTTTTTTGATAGCGTACAAACCATCGAAAAAAATGGTAAGAAATTAGATGATACTATTTGGCATAAAGTAAAAAATATACAATTTACCAACCAGCTTGGCAAAAAAGTGTCGTTGGATGATTTAAAGGGTAGAATAATTGTGCTTGATTTTTTCTTTACTAGTTGCCCAAGTATATGCCCAGGACTTGCTCGCAATATGAAACGCCTGCAAGACTCTTATAAAAAAAATGATACCATTGTACAATTTATAAGCATAAGTGTAGACCCTGAAACTGATAGTGTGCCAAGGCTTAGACGATTTGCAGATAGGTATAATGCAAACCATGATAGTTGGTGGTTTGTAACGGGTGATAAAAAAGAAATTTATGATTTTGCATTGCACGAAATAAAAGCAAGCATAGCAGACCCAAAAGTAGATACCGCTTTTATACATACCGAAAAATTCTTTTTGCTAGATACCAACAGAATTGTAAGAGGATTTTACAATGGTTTTGATACTGTACAACTTGCTAGGCTAGCGATGGATATTCCTACTGTAATGATTGAAAGAAACAAAAAAGCTCCATCAATATTTAGAGATTTTATACCTATACTACCCGTAATTTTTGTAGCCATGGGTATACTTATGTTTGCAATGACGATGCTTAATAAAAGTAGAAAAAATAAACTTCCATATTAATGTTAAAACCAACTTTAGAAAAAAACGACCATAAAGCTAAAATATTTATTTGGTCAGTATCTATTATAGTTTTTTTGGCGGTAATTGTGTTAAGCAAGTATAAACTTGAAGTAAACTTGCCTTTTGATGTGCATCTATTTGCAACTATAAATGCTGTTATAAATTCGTTAGTATCAATTTTATTAGTAGTTGGATTGATAAGTATAAAAAGTAAAAATTATTTATTACACAAAAAAATTATGCTTACTGCCATTACGCTATCTATTCTTTTTTTGGTAAGTTATATTTGCCACCACCTTATGGCTGGCGAAACTAAATATGGAGATATAGACCATGATGGTATTGTAAGCCTCAACGAAAAAATGGCGGTGGGCAGTACAAGAATTCTTTATTATGTATTGCTTGGTTTGCATATTCCCCTAGCGGCTATTATACTTCCATTTATTTTATTTAGTGCTTACCGCTCTCTTACTGGCGAGTACGAAAAGCATAAAAAACTGGTACGTGTTACTTGGCCTGTTTGGTTTTTTGTAGCAGTTAGTGGTGTGGTTGTTTATTGGATGATAAACCCATTTTATAATTAAATTTTTTCTACTACTATTTTACTTTTACCCAAATATATTATAAGTACATTTATAGTATCACCTACTTTTATGTTTTCTTCAAAAGGTATTTTACCTTGTATTTTATCAGTTACAATATTTAAGTGTATGCCATGGGGAGTTGTTTTGTAAACCGTTGCTGCAACAGGTATTTTGCTTTTAAATAACTTTACCGCTTGCTCAAACTCGGGTATATAGTTGTTGTTAAAAAGCGAGGCAAATATTTTTTCTTTTTTTTCTACATTCTCTAAAGAAAAATTTACTTGTTCATTTAAGTCTAGCTCAGCTGGTACAATTTGCCACGGCGAAAAGGGTACAGGAAAAAATAAATAGCTATCTATTTCTTTTACAAAATACTTATCATCTACCATTTTTAAATAACCAATAAATTTATTGTTTAAAAAACTTTTATTGATGAGCACATCCAGCGCATTGTTGTATAAAAACTCAGTACCTACTGCCATCATTCTATCTCCTCTATCTGATAATTTTACGGTAAAACTTACAATATCACCCGTCATAAAATGGTGCGTTTTTTTGATGAGTTTTTTTTCCTTCATTTCTTTTTGCAGCTTTTCATCAATACTGGCACGTACGGTTTTCTTTTTGTTCCCTTCTTCATATTCTATCATGGCATATTGCTTATCATGATTTATAAAAGATATTTTACCTTCAAATTTTTGGCTCATGCTTAGAGGTTTTGTGTAAAGGTAGGGGTAAGTGGTGAGTGGTTAACTAGGCTAAGATGAGGTAGGAGAAAAATGGGGAAAGTTAAAACAGCTAATATGAGCTAAGATAAAAGTAGAAAAGGGTAAATAGTTACAAGGGATAAAAAATAGAGTAACTAAAGCGCCAACGAAATAGAAAAAAAATTTAAATTAAAAAAAGTCTCTCTCTTTTCGTCTCTTTTTCTCTTAGCTGCTCTTATCCTACTTTTACTATAATCCCAACTCCACACTAGGATCCCAATAAAATTTTTTAAAATCAATTATTTTTTCATCTTTTACAACTATTTTTTCTTTCATTAATAATTCTTCCATAAGTGTAGGTGTTGCAAAATGAAACTTTCCAGTAAGCATTCCGTTTCTATTTACAACTCTATGTGCTGGTACTTTTGGCTTTTGGTTGTGTGCGGCATTCATAGCCCAGCCTACCATGCGTGCAGATAATGCTGTGCCTAAAAAATTTCCAATAGCTCCATAGCTTGTTACACGCCCCTTGGGTATTTGCCTCACCACAGCATACACATCATCAAAAAATGTAAATGTACCATCTGCTTTTTTTATATTTTTTGCCATGGCTATTTTGTATTGGTTTTTAAAATAATAACAGGAGGCCTTTCTTTTAGTAGCATTTCTTTTTTTGTAGCTTCTACATTTTTATATTCGTAAGGGCAGTGAAGGCAGCCATTTCCACAACATTTATTTCTTTTAAGGTGGTAGTTAGAAGTGAGTACCATAAAACCTTCTTCGTTATAATAAAAATCTTCTCCTTCTATAATATTGCTCATTGTTGTAAATCATTTTCTGCTACTAATATTTTTTGCAACGCTTCATCAAAGTCTGCAATGCTTGTAGGTAAACTAAATTGTAAATAATATATTTTTTTACTACCAGCAATGTCTAAACTTTCGTAATGTGTTTTTATTTTTAATTCTTCTACACATTCATTTACGGCATACACATCGGCACTTTCTTGCAACAATTGTAACCCATACATATCTATAACCTTTTTTGTAAAATTAAAAAGATTAGGAGAGTCTGTTTTTAAATGAATAGGATTATTTGTTTTTAATATTTTTAAATACCTCCTTAAAAAACGTGGGTGAGTAAGTCTTTTCTTAGATTTTGAAATACGCAGTTGTGGGTCTGGGAATGTAATCCATATTTCATCTATTTCAGAAGGTAAAAAATAATCTGAAATTGTTTCTATTTCTGCACGCAAAAATGCAGCATTATTCAATTTGTTGTCTATTGCTTTTTTTGCACCAATATACATTCTATTGCCTTTAATATCTACGCCTATAAAATTTTTAGAAGGGTATAATTGAGCAAGACCAATAGTGTACTCCCCTCTTCCACATGCGAGCTCTAATATGATGGGATTGTCATTTTTAAAAAACGTACTCCACTGCCCTTGCATATTTGTAGGTTTCTCCAATACATTTTTAAACTCTTTTATTTGTGCAAAACGTAGTAACTTTTTTTGTGCCATGGCAGCAAAGATAAAAAGTACGGAGTAAAAAAGAAGCTATGGTTTAAAAAGACAAATCTAAAATTCCCTATCCAAAAATTCTTTCAAAGCACTTTGATAAACAGATTTTACTTCTCCTTTACGTTTTATAAAATCAGCCCTAAAAATTGAGCTATTATTTATCGTTTTTGCATAAGCTACAGCAGCTGCAAAACGGCTACGTTTTTTTATTTGTGAGTCACTTGGTATAATGTTGCTCATATCAGGGTATTTGCTCACTACCGTTTTATCTCCGTATTGTTTTATAACAATATCTCCTATTTTTGATTTATTGCTTTTTTGAAATGTTCTTTCAATAACCTCCATGCTTTGCTATTTTATTAAGCGAAGGTATATTAATGTTTGGTATATTCTAATCTATGCATCCTTCGATTTTCCACATTTTATGCAGCGAAGGATGAATGAGAAAATTAAAATTAAGATTTCATTAATAAAATTAAAAAAATAATTTTTGTAAAAAGGGATTAATAAGATAGAAGAGATTTAAAACTAGCCTAACTAAGGTTTTTGCAAATGTTCTATTTTTGGAATCATTTATAAGTATGCGCATTTTTTAATAATAATGGTTTGCTCTTAATTGTGTTTTGTAGCAAATTATAGCATTAAAATATCTAAATGTTTTAGTGGATTTGGTGTTTACTTAGGATATTTCTAAGATTAGATTTTTATAACTAAAAAAAGATATATATAAAATTATTATCCCTTAGAATATTTTATTATTTTTTTTATAATGAGATTTGTTCTAAATGATAATAACTATGTTCAATTACGCCTTCAATATATCTTAAATAGTTACCATCCTTTTTATCAATAAATGGTTTATCAAAGGTGCTATCATCTATAAGTTCAACTTTGTATACAAATTTCTCACAATTGTCCAAAAAGCCTGTTAATAATTTATCTCAATTCACTTATGAGTTTATTTTGTGAAAGGTCAAAACTGTATTTATTACTAGTTTCAAGTTTTCCATTTTCAAAAGCTTTTATGAGCAAAGCTAATTAATAATTTATACGATAAGTTAAAGCCGCTATTGTATTTTAGCAACCAGTTTTTTGTATTGCTTATTGCCAATTTATGGCTAGTATTTGCTCCTTAAAATTCGTGTTGGCAATCCAATGCCCACTAAGAAACACTTCTTTAATTCAGGTTGCAAGAGCTAAACTTCATTTAATATTAGTGTTTAAATTAAAATTTATAGTGTAATTTTTTTACTTCTAGCAAATAAATTTCTTAACAAAAAAATCCCCAACCAAAGGCTGGGGATTTTGTGGTGCGAGCCGGGCTTGAACCGGCGACACATGGATTTTCAGTCCATTGCTCTACCAACTGAGCTACCACACCATAAATCTAAAAAAGAATTTAAAGAAATATCCGCAAAAGCAGGCTGCAAAAATAGGGAGTTTTTGATTAAATAAGCAATGTAAGCAGTGTTTTTTTTTAATGTTCACTTTTATTATTTGTAAAGCAAATTAATTATAAAATTGCCTGTAGTGTAAATAAAAAGTAAACATTTGTTATGATGTGCAATGCCATTAACTTTGTAAATTAAAAATTTAAGTATGAAAAAAATTATTACAACCGTGCTTTTTTTAGCAATAATTATTACTACTAATGCACAAAACATTGAATTTAATTCAAAAGAATTATACCCAGAAGGAACAGCATATAGCAAAAAGCAAAATACTTTTTTTGTGAGTTCTCTTCATTATGGTAAAATAAGTAAGGTAGATTTTAAAGGTAATGTTACTGATTTTATAACTGATGAGGAGTTGATTTCTACCATTGGTATTTTAGCAGATGACAAAAGAAAATTATTGTACGTGTGTATATCTGACCCTGGTGTGTCATTAAAAACAAATGCTGCTACACAAATGAAACTAGCCAAACTTGCTGCATACGATTTAGAAACAGGAAAAAGAAAATTTATTGCAGACCTTGGGGCATTAAATAAAGATGGTGGCAACTTTGCAAATGATGTAACCTTTGATGATGAAGGAAACATTTTTGTAACTAATAGTTTTTCACCCCTCATTTATAAGATAACTCAAACTGGCGAAGCTAGTATTTTTGCTACATCAGATATGTGGAAGGGCGAAGGGTTTAACCTTAATGGAATAGTTTTTCATAAAGATGGTTATTTAATAGCAGCACAATCTAACACAGGTATTTTATACAAAATAAATTTGCTTAACCCTACTATTATTACCAAAATAAAAACAACGCCTTTGCTTGGTGCAGATGGTTTGGTGCTTGCAAACAATAATGAATTATTGGTAATTTCTAACAGCGCCCAAAAAGTAGTGAGACTTTTACTAGATAATAAATGTGAAAATGCTACTGCCGATGGGGAAGTAAATACAAAATTCAGTTTTCCAACAACGGGTTTGTTTTTAAAAAAAAAGTACTACGTGCTTAATGCAAAGCTTAATGAAATTTTTGACCCCAAGGCTACTAAGACATCTAACTTTTTATTGCAGCAGATACAGTTTGTAAAGAAGTAAAAAATCGTTTTTGTATTACAAATAAAATAATTTTATTGAGATCCTTTTTTGAAGAGAATAAAGGGCAGTAGGTATATACGCTAAGTTGTTGTTGGATTAGAAAAAGTAAAAGCTGAGGTTGGAAGAGCTTATGCACCGCTAATACAAAGGCATCATTCGAAGAATTTAAACTGCTATTTAAAGACTATATAAGTAAAGATGCCAGTATAATTACAGACGAATGGAGAGAGTATCTGCCTTTGAAAACTGATTATAAAAAGCTAAAACAAATGCCTTCAAATGATGGAAAAAACTTTCCAGATTTACATATTCATATTATGAATTTGAAAGGATAGATAAGAAAAATTCAGCAGCATTGTAGTGAAGAAAAATTACAAGGTTATTTAGACGAATACCATTTTAGATACAACAGAAGAAACAATATGGACAGCATTTTTCACAAATTAATAGTAAAAAATGAACCCAAACGTATTGCTAATAAACGATAAAAGAATGCGACCTAAACGTATATGCCTATAGAGAAATTATTAAAAGGCTAGTTGTTTTTTACCAACGTATTTATTTCAATTTCTTTATAATCTTTCTCAAAAGAAATAATATTGGTAAAATGGTCAAACGCAGCTTTAGTATAGTGTTTACCCTCTATAACAATGCACAAAATATCTGCATTAGCAGCGCTTTCCACACCCTTTGGTACATCTTCAAACACAATACATTCATACGTACGCACCCCTAAAGCTGCTGCACATTTTTCATAGGTTTCGCCATCTGGCTTGCTTTTTTCCACATCATCAGCGCTTATAATTGCATCAAAATATTGGCGTATTTTTAGGTTGTCTATTACAAAATCTACATTGTATAACATAGCAGCAGAGCCAATAGCCATTTTTATATTTTGCTTTTTGGCTTCTTCTAAAAACTTTTGCAACCCATCTATCAGTTTTAAATGTGGCAGATATGCTTTTTGGTAAGCTTTTTCTTTTTTATCCCTAATGTTATTTATTTCTGTTACTGAAAATTTATTAGGAAAAATTCTTGCAAACATTTCTTGGCTGGTGCCATAGCACTCTTGTGTTGTTTGTTCTATTGTAAAGTTTGCCCCTAAATCGTTTAAAATTATATGCCATGCATCAATGTGGTATTGCATATCATTAATCATGGTGCCATTTAGGTCAAATAAAAATGCTTTTATCATTTAGTATATTATTAAAAAAGTGCAGTCCCTTTTGATTTTACTTACAAAGGTAGAAAAATAACTTGCCATTTTAAAAGTATAATTAATGTTATTCAATCTTTTAAGGCTAATTGACCGTAATTCTAATAATTTATTATTACTAAAATAGCATTCATTTGCGAAATATTTTACAAAAAATTATATTTATGAAAATGATGAGGCTAATGTTTTTTTTAATACTTATATCTTTTACAACATCTGCTCAAGACCGTGGTAGAATATCTGGCACCATAGTAGATAAAACTACTCAAAAAGCGTTGATTAATGCAGGTGTAAATGTAGAAGGTACAAGCATTGGTAGTATATCTGACTCTAATGGTGTATATAGAATAACAGGAGTACCATTAAAAACATACAACCTTAG
>JAYUJS010000152.1:0-3523 GCA_043765095.1 Ferruginibacter sp. | reverse complement strand
AAAAGTAAGGCAGATATGAAAGAAGGTTGGACAAAGGGTGGAACCATCAATTTATCTATAACCCAAGGCGGGCAAAATAAGTATTGGACAGCTACAAAAGGAGGAAATAGTTTTGCCTTTGGAGCAAAAGCCATCATTGATTACAATTTTGACCAAAAGAAAGGAAAAACAAATTGGCTAAACTCTATTAGAGCTCGGTATGGTGGTATTGCAACCAACACTTACGACCCTAAAACAGATGTAACTACCAAAGTACCATTTGCAAAAAATGATGATTATGTAAATTTTAATAGCACTTATGGTAAAGAATTTAGAAAAAGTTGGAGCTATGCTTTCTTTTTTGGCTTAGAAAGCCAATTTGAAGATGCTTTCCTTACACCAGGTTATTTAAAATTTGGTCCAGGTTTTTTGTATAAACCCAATACACACTTTTCTGTATTAATGTCTCCTTTAATGGCACAGGTAACTACAAAGCTAAAAGCTAGTCTAAAAGATATAGATATCTATGGTGTTGGAAAAGGTAAATCTGTAGCTTTTGGGCTTGGTGCTTTTTTACAAGCTAATGCTAATTATGATTTGGCCAAAGGTGTAAACTATAAATCTACAACCACTTTATATTCTAACTATTTAAAAAACCCTGGCAATATTATTTTTGATATGAACAATTTGTTTACGTTTACAGTTAATAAATATATTGGTGCAACAGTTATTTTAAATGCTAGATATAATGACCTTGAAGTAGGACAATTACAAATACAACAAAGTATTGGTGTAGGTTTAAGCTACAAGCTATAAGTTAGATTTCTTAAAAACGCTATAAATTAATACATTTGCAACCCGATGGTTTAGCCATCGGGATTTTTTTTATAAAAAATTTTAAAAGTGGCAACAACCGAATCGTACCAAATAAAGCTAGAAGAATTTGAAGGGCCTTTTGACTTATTGCTTTTTTTTATAGAAAGAGATGAACTAGATATTTACAATATTCCTATTACAAAAATTACCAACGAGTTTCTAGACCATATTCACAAAAGTGAAAAGTTAAATATAGAGCTTGGAAGTGAGTTTATTTTATTTATTAGCACACTTATGCGCATAAAGGCAAAAATGCTTTTGCCACGCAAAGAAATAGATGCACAAGGCAATGAAATAGACCCAAGACAAGAATTAATAGATAAAATTTTAGAATACAAAAAGTTTAAAGAAGCCTCCGCACAAATGGCAGAAATGGAGGCCGTGCGCATGCTAATGATAAAGCGTGGCAACTTGCAGAAAGAACTTACCATTATTGGCGAAGAGGCAGGAGAAGGAACAGAAATACAAACCGTTACTTTATTTAAATTAATGAAGGCTTTTGAAAGAGTAGCCCTTCGGTTGAGAGAAAAAAACTTTAAGCCCGTGCACACCGTTGTGCAGTACAACTATACCATGGAAGGAGTGCGTGAGCACATGCTACACATAAGCAGAGAACAAAAAACATTGGCCTTCGAAAAAATATTTGACAATTGCGAAAGCCGCATACATGCTATATTTATTTTCTTAAATATGCTAGAGCTGGTACAACAAAAATTTTTACACATTCTCATAGGCGAAGGCAGAAACAATTTTATTATTGAATACAATGAAGAAAGGGAAGAAAACCAAAGTACAATTTTGACGACGGATGATTTTAGTCATCTGAATTAAGCCCCATAAATCCCCCGAAGTGGGACTTTTAGTCTCTGACACTTTTACGAATTATACAATATCACAGTCTGGCTCCTCAGCTTTGGAGAAGCGGTTGTGAGTTTTTTCTTTTGGATTATCCAAGCTAAAACACAGCTATATGCATCTTCATTGGCGTCGCACATTTCATCAGCATATCTTTATTCATCTTTTATTGTGCAATAGAATATGCATTTTTGAAATTAAATGCATGACAAATTTACAATTGGTATGCTAATTGATGTTTAAACATTAAATAAAAAAAATGAAAACAACAATAACAAGAGCAAACGAAAGAGGCACAGCCAACCATGGCTGGCTAAAACCTGCCCATTACTTTAGTTTTGGTAGTTGGCAAAATCCTAATAAAATACATTTTGGAGCATTACGAGTTTTAAATGATGATTGGATAGCTGGCGGAGGTGCATTTCCTACTCACCCACATGATAATATGGAAATTGTAACCATTCCATTTACCGGTGCATTAAAACACAAAGACAGCACAGGAAGTGCTGGCATAATACAAGCAGGAGATGTGCAAATAATGAGCGCAGGTACTGGCGTGCAACACAGCGAGGCAAACGAAAGTACCTCAGAGCCAGTAACCCTTTTTCAAATATGGGTTTTTCCAAAGGAAAGAAATATTACACCAAGGTACGACCAGCGTAGCTTTGATATAAAAGAAAGAGAAGGGAAATGGCAAGTAGTTGTTTCACCAATAGAAGAAGATAATGCACTTTGGATAAACCAAGATGCTCGTTTTTGTTTGACTCATATAAAAGCGGGAGAAAAAATAAAGTATGAAAATACTTTTAGTGGTAACGGTATTTATGTAGTTGTAATAAAAGGCAGCATTGAAATAGACGGAGTGAAATTTGAAAACAGGGATGCTGTAGGAATTTCAGAGGTAAATAGTTTTGAAATAAATGTATTAGAAGATGCGGAGTTGTTAGCGGTGGAAGTACCAGTAGATGGATTTTTATAGATTTGTTGAAAGTGGTAGTAAATAGCTTCACCCTTTGCACGTATTTTATAGCCATTGTATGTGGTTCGCTGTCTGTGTTCAGTTGTCCATCGCCAGTGGTCTGTAGTCGGTCGTCGGTCGTCCGTCGTCTTACATCCGTCGTCTGCGTCACATTAAATTTCAAATTTAATAAATTACTATGCCATTACTTGTTTAATTTTACATTTCTAAATGAAAGTTCTAGGAAACGACATATTAACTATAGCACAAAAACAACCCATTTTACACAATGAGTTAAAACTGTTGCATGAAACGGAGCGGTCTGTGCCAGGTTCTATTACCTACTCTATAAAACGCTACAAGCGTTTGCCCCAATGGTCTATAGATGATACTGGAATTTTAGAATATCAATTTGTGAAAAATGCTGATGCAGATAATATGCTCCACTTAAAGTTTTGTGTGAGCGGTAATGTATATTGTAAGCAAAAACAAACCGAATGCGATTCTTGTAAACTCAGCGGAACTTACAATTGTTCTGATAAAGTAGATAGTATAGATGTATTGAGTTTTAGTTTTTCTCCATCTTATTTGCAACAATTTGCTAAGGCTAATAAAAATACGCAAACATTATCGGAAGATGTAATTGCGTTTAAACATACCAGCTCATTTACTAAAATATTACCACTTTGTAGTAAAACTAGAATGGTAATAGAGGCACTGCTAAATCATACTTTTAGTGATAGCTCTGCTAATATTTTTGTGAATGCACAAATGCAAATGTTGCTCTTGTATAGCATGGATTGCATGCTGGGTGATAAAGAAGAAACAACATTTGCTTGTAAGTTTTTAGAAAAT
>JAYUJS010000151.1:0-1278 GCA_043765095.1 Ferruginibacter sp. | reverse complement strand
TACCTAAAGCCATAGCAAAGGCAGGGCTAACCCCTGCTGATATTTCTTTTTATGAATTAAATGAAGCTTTTGCAGTAGTAGGTATAGAAAATACTAAGCGATTAAATATTGAAGCCAATAAAGTAAATGTAAACGGTGGTGCTGTATCTATTGGGCATCCATTGGGGGCAAGTGGTGCAAGAATTATTGTTACTCTTTTAAATGTATTAAAACAAAATAATGCAATATATGGTGCTGCGGGTATATGTAATGGGGGAGGGGGTGCTAGTTCAATGGTAATACAAAATGTTTAAACTATATGATTGGATTTTTTTGAAAGGCACCAAAGAAAAACTTTTGTTAAAATATTTTTTGATGTTGTTTATTCTGCATTTTTTGGTTTTATACAAATTGAAGAATACTTAAATTTAACCAATAAATTTAAATTTCATAATTATTGAGCGTACAAAAAAAATCCAATTCTTTAAAATTCTTTATTAAAAAGTATCATTATCAAAACCCTACTTATAACTATATAATGTATACTATTCAAACTTTTTTTAGTGTTTAAAACGTTTGGTAAAAAAACAATCCCTTATTCGGCTAATATTACTTACTTTTGCACGCATTTATGCAACCTATACACAACATATTCGCCCAACTTGCTACACCCAAAAAAGTAGTTATAACCATGCATCAAAAGCCTGATGGAGATGCAATGGGTTCTACACTTGGTTTGTATCACTTTCTTACCCAACTTGGGCATATTGTAAAAGTAATATCACCAACTAATTGGGCAGATTTTATAAATTGGATGCCGGGTGTAAAGGAAGTGTTAGAATATGAAAAGCAAAAAGAAGTGGCAGATGAATTAATTGGAAGCGCAGATTGGATTTTTTGCTTAGATTTTAATACACTCAGTCGTACTAAAAATATGGAAGTGGCATTAAATGAAGCTTTAGGTGAAAGAATATTAATAGACCATCATAGAGAACCACAAGAAGAAAAATTTGCTTATGGAATAAGTGATACCAACAAGAGTAGTACTTGCGAAATGGTGTACGATTTTATTGTGGATGCAGGCTTTGCAAGTAAAATAAATGAAGATATTGCACAGTGTTTATATGCAGGTGTTATGACAGATACGGGTTCATTCCGTTTTCCAAGTACAACTGCTAGTGTACATAGAATGGTAGCACATTTAAAAGAGCTAGGGCTATCTCATTCTGCAGTACATGAAGCTTTATTTGATAATAATAGCGAAAACAGATTGCGTTTTTTAGGAAACGTTTTGTTAAA
>JAYUJS010000150.1:0-1279 GCA_043765095.1 Ferruginibacter sp. | reverse complement strand
TAATACGTACCTGTAGAGAAATGGGTATAAAAACTGTAGCCGTTTATTCTACTGCAGATAAAGATAGTTTACATGTAAAATTTGCTGATGAAGCCGTTTGTATAGGCAAACCTGCGAGCATGGATAGCTATCTCAATATTCCTCATATTATTGCAGCTTGCGAAATTACAAATGCAGATGCCGTGCACCCTGGTTATGGTTTTTTAGCAGAAAATAGCAAGTTCGCCAAAATTTGTACTGACCATGGTATTAAATTTATAGGACCAACGCCAGAAATGATAAATTCCATGGGTGATAAGATTACAGCAAAAGCTACCATGATTGCCGCTGGCGTACCTGTAGTGCCAGGTGTAGATGGATTATTAAGAGATGCAGAACATGCAAGAGAAGCTGCAAGAGAAATAGGATACCCAGTAATAATGAAAGCTACCGCAGGTGGTGGTGGCAAAGGAATGCGCCTTGTATGGGAAGAAAGTGAAATTGAAAAAAACTTTGATAATGCAAAAACAGAAGCGGCAGCGTCTTTTAAAAACGATGGGTTGTACATGGAAAAATATATTGAAGAACCTCGCCATATAGAAATACAAGTAGTAGGTGACCAATATGGCAGTGCATGTCATTTAAGTGAAAGAGATTGCTCAATACAACGTCGTCATCAGAAATTAGTAGAAGAAAGTCCTTCGCCATTTATGACAGATGAACTACGGGAGCGTATGGGTGATGCTGCGGTAAAAGCCGCAAAATGTATAAACTATGAAGGCGTTGGTACTATTGAGTTTTTAGTAGATAAACATCGTAATTTTTACTTTATGGAAATGAATACTCGTATACAAGTAGAGCATTGCGTAACCGAAGAAGTGATAAATTTTGACCTTATAAAAGAACAAATAAAAGTAGCAGCTGGGGAACATATTACTGGTAAAAATTATTACCCACAAATGCATGCCATAGAGTGTAGAATAAATGCGGAAGACCCTTATAATGATTTTAGACCATCACCAGGGAAAATAACAGTGCTTCACCAACCAGGTGGGCATGGTGTGCGTGTAGATAGCCATGTGTATGCAGGCTATGTAATACCGCCGTACTACGATAGCATGATTGCGAAATTAATAACCGTAGCTCAAACACGTGAAGAAGCTATTAATACCATGTATAGAGCTTTGAGTGAATATGTAATAGAAGGTGTAAAAACTACAATACCTTTTCACTTGCAGCTTATGCAAAACGAAGATTTTAAAAGTGGAAATTTTACTACTAAGTTTTTGGAAAGTTTTAC
>JAYUJS010000149.1:0-3528 GCA_043765095.1 Ferruginibacter sp. | reverse complement strand
ATTGATTGCCTTACTCGAACCAATTTTTCCAACAAAGCCTCCAACAAATCTAACTTTAACATATTTGCTCCATCGCTTTTTGCTTCAGCAGGGTTTGGGTGTGTTTCTATAAATAATCCATCTGCACCCGTTGCTACCGCTGCTTTTGCAATAGTTTCAATGAGTGATGGGTTGCCGCCTGTGACACCGCTTGTTTGGTTTGGTTGTTGCAAAGAATGTGTGCAATCCATAACTACTGGTACCCCTATATCTTTCATCCAAGTAATATTTCTATAATCTACAATTAGGTCCTGATAACCGAAAGTATTTCCTCTGTCGGTAAGCCATACTTTATCGTTGCCAGCTTGTACAATTTTATCTACCGCAAATTTCATTGATGGTCCACTTAAAAATTGTCCTTTTTTTACATTAATAATTTTACCCGTTTTTGCGGCGGCTACTAATAAATCTGTCTGGCGACAAAGAAATGCTGGTATTTGTAAAATGTCTACATACTCCGCTGCCATGGCTGCTTCTTCGTGTGCATGTATATCTGTAGTGGTAGGAATATTAAAAGTTTGTCCTACTTTTTGTATTATTTTTAAAGATGCTTCATCGCCAATGCCTGTAAAACTATTTGCACTTGTGCGATTGGCCTTGCGGTACGATGCTTTAAAAATATATGGTATTTCTAAGCACTTACAAATAGCAGATACTTTTTCAGCAATTTCCATTACGATTTCTTCGCTTTCGGTAATGCATGGCCCTGCAATGAGAAAGAAATTATTTTTATTGTATTGTTGGTTATTGAAGATTTCGTTCATAAATACAAAATTAGCTAATTTGCTGATTTGCGAATGTGCTAATTTTTTAAACGATGACGTCTTTTAAAAAGATTATATCTCTATAAATAATTGTAAAAGTTCATTTAAGATAAATATTGAAATAGCAAATAATTTAATTTTAATTTGCAACATCTAAAATTAAAATAATGGTAAAAGAAAAAATATTGGTAATAGGCGCAAGTGGTCAAATAGGAGTAGAACTTACCCTTGAACTTAGAAAAATATATGGCAATGCAAATGTTATTGCCAGCGACCTTAGAGAACAAAACCCTTTGCTTGAAGGCACTGGGCCTTATGTGAGCTTGGATGTGATGAACAAAGAAATGCTTCATGTACAAGTTATTCGCCAAGGTATTACACAAATTTATTTATTGGCAGCTATTTTATCTGCCACAGGCGAAAAAAATCCTAACCTTGCTTGGAGTTTGAATATGGCCAGTTTGCTTAATGTATTAGATATTGCAAAAGAAGAAAACTTGCATAAAGTTTATTGGCCAAGTAGTATTGCAGTTTTTGGCCCTACAAGCCCAAAGCAAAACTGCCCACAACAAACCATTATAGAACCAACTACTGTATACGGAATAAGTAAATATGCAGGTGAGTTTTGGTGCAATTATTATTTTAATAGATATGGTGTGGATGTGCGTAGCCTGCGCTACCCTGGGCTTATAAGCTACAAAAGCCAACCTGGTGGTGGTACTACAGACTATGCCGTGGAAATTTTTCATGCAGCAAAGGATAAAGAAACCTACGAATGTTTTTTACAAGAGGATACTTACTTGCCCATGATGTATATGCCCGATGCAATACGCTCTACAATTGAATTGATGGAAGCAGATGCTAGTAGTGTAAAAGTGCGTACCTCATATAACTTGAGTGGTATGAGCTTTTCGCCAAAAGAAATTTTTGAAGAAATAAAAAAGCATGTACCCGATTTTGATATCATTTACAAACCAGATACTAGGCAACAAATAGCCAATAGCTGGCCACAAAGTATAGATGATAGTGTAGCAAGAAAAGATTGGGGTTGGAAAGAAGAGTATAATTTGGAAGGCATGGTAAAAGATATGTTGGAGTATTTGTAAGAGAAATATGATTGATACGGCTATTTGCAAAAAAATCACAGCTATCAGAATATACAAAAAATGAATTGTAATTTTTTTGTAATACCGAAACTCCTTATTTTTGTGCAATTATAAAATTAAAATAAATTAAACATGAAAAAAGTATTATTAAGTGCAGCATTAATAGTTACAGTAGCATTTGGTGCTAGTGCACAAAAAAGTGATGATGGATCAAAATTGAAATTTAGCGCTGGTTTGGAAGCTGCTTTACCAATTGGGGATTTTGGCGAAGTATGGTCATTTGGTATAGGTGGGTCTGCTCAAGTTGATTATAATGTTTCTGAGGGGCTAGACTTAACATTGAATGCAGGTGTTCTTAGTTATTCTGGTAAAACTGTTTCTGGTTTTTCATTTCCATCTATTACTTTTATACCAGTTTTGGCAGGTACTAAATATGCTTTTACCGAAAAAATATATGGCTCAGCTCAGTTGGGTTTGACATTTATTTCTTCTACTGGTTCTAGTACTTCTGGGTTTACTTTTGCGCCAGGCGTTGGTTTTAAGTTTACTGAAAACTTAGATGCGCTTGTAAAATATACTAGTGTTAGTGGTAGTAATGGTTCTGGTTCTTTTGGTGCCATAGGTGTTAGAGTTGCTTATACATTCTAATATTAAATACTTAATATTTAAAAGCCTCGCTATCGTAGCGAGGCTTTTAAATAACAATAATTTTAACATGAAATACTAATTTATGAAAAAAGTAATTATAACATCATTTCTAATTTTAATTATCTGCCAATATTCGAGCGCTCAAACTAATTTTGGAGTTAAAGGCGGGTTAAACATAAATAGTACTTATTCAAAAGAAGATAATAATTTTCTCAAAACTAGGTTGAGTGGAAATATTGGATTTTTTAGCAATGTTAAAATTGCGAAAAGCTTATCCATTCAGCCTGAAATTTTATTTTCTGGTGAAGGAGCAACAATTGGCAATGTAACAGATGATAATGGTAATGATATAGGAGGAGGCAGGCTTGTTTTTAATTATGTAAATATTCCACTACTATTAAAATTTGCAAAATCATCTAAAGGTATTTATGGAGAATTTGGACCACAATTCGGCATCCTTGCCTCTGCTAGTGCAAAATCTGTTGGAGAATCTACCGATATAAAAGATTTTTTAAGTAGTACAAATATTTCTTTAGTTGTAGGCTTAGGCTATAATTTTTCTGAGTCATTGGGTATGGGAGTAAGATATAATGCTGGGCTATCAAATATTGCAAAAGAAAAAGATGGATACTTAAAAGTTAGTAATTTTCAAATTGATTTGCATTATACCTTTAGGAAAAAAAGTAAATAGTTGGTTTACAAAAATATTTTAGATACTATATTTGCATTTCAAAAAAACAAATAAGATGAGAACTTTGTTACTAACTGTATTAATAAATGCATTTTCTATAGCAACTAATGCACAAAAAGGCAATGACAGTAAAATAAAAT
Organism: Ferruginibacter sp.; assembly: GCA_043765095.1. Taxonomy (GTDB): domain Bacteria; phylum Bacteroidota; class Bacteroidia; order Chitinophagales; family Chitinophagaceae; genus Ferruginibacter. The sequence continues at coordinate 140 of JAYUJS010000149.1, read as the reverse complement.
TTAATGTAGGAGCAGAATTGGGCTTTGCTAATGGGGGCTTAGGTGCTACTCATTCACTTGGTATAGGTGCCACTGCTCAAATAGAATATGAGGTTAATGAAAAGACACGTGCAACTGCAATGTCTGGTATTATAAATTAC
>JAYUJS010000148.1:0-10039 GCA_043765095.1 Ferruginibacter sp. | reverse complement strand
TTTATAATTTGCTTATAATTCGAAAATATATGAAGTAAAGCTAGCTGCCTGTGAAGTTTAGTTTTACTTAAAATACACGTGTAAAGTTAAATTAATATTCTCTATGAGTTTGTATAAAATTTACTGTCTGTTTTATAACTGTTTTCACATTTCTATTGTGGCTTATTGCAGGCAACCATTTTGGAGAATTCTTTATAACATATACAACTATTCTATCAAACGCAGGATAAAATGGATTGGTAACAATTACATTTTCAACTTTGCCATCTTCATTTATAGTAAATTGTACTACTACAATTGCAGAGTCCCCATTTTCAAATTTATAATTATTAGGAAAATATAAGGCTCTATTAATATATTTATTCCATGCCTTTTCACCTTTTTCAAACACAACATCTTTGTTTCTATTGTTGGTATCTGCTAATTGTATACCATCTTCATCAAAATATGTTTTTTCTATTAGTTCGCCTTCGCTATATGTTTCAAGCGCACTTTTTTTTCCATTTTTATGAAAATAAATCCATTTGCCTGTCTGTTTTTTTTCTTCGGAATATCTTCCTGCATAGGATAAAAAACCATTATCAAACCAACCTACACTTACTCCAACTCCATTTTCATTTAACGTTGTAGAGTCTGCTGCAAAACCATTATTGTGCCAACTCATACTTGTACCAATTACATTTCCGTTTTTATAAAAAGTAGAGTCATTCATCATTTTATTTTGATGATAGCTTAACCATAAACCTTCTTTTTTTCCATCTACATAATTACCCAATTTCTCTAAACTACCATTTGCATGAAAATAATAAAATTTGCCATTTTCTATTTTGCAATCAGCGTCTAAATAACTTCCTTTCATTTGCAATGATTTTTCTCTAATAAAAAAATCATTGCGATAATACAAACTATCTTTTTTTTCTATAACTGAATAAAATCGTGCTACTTTAGGACTGCACTCCTCCCACTCCCAGTTGTAAAATTTTTCTATGTTTTGAGCAAGTATGTTTACACAACAAAAAATGGAGCAAATTATAAAGTAAAATTTTTTCATAATTATTTAATTATATAAATTTATTTGATAATGTGCAAAATGCCAAACACTAGTAAAAGCACCTATAACCGCTAAATTATTTTTAAACCGCAATTTTCCTACCTGCAAATCATCGATATCTTTCTGTAATACTTTCCTATGATATGGATTCATAGTGCCAAAATTGGAAGTGTCACCAGCCATTGCATTAGGATTCCATTGAAAATGCGCATCTACAATTGTTCCTCGTGGGTACATAATACCAGGCGTGCCTTGCCCACGTATATCGAGCTCTTCGGGGTGTTCGAGCCCAAGCGTATGCCCAAACTCATGCGCAGCCGTGCTAGAATTATTAAGCAAATTATCCAACTGAAAATAACCCGTATTGCTATTTATACCATCCACAAAAGAAATATTACCACTTGCTTTTTCTTCTATTCTAAAATAATTATTTAATGGATTTGTATTTTCGGTTACATCTTTTTGCGAAAGTGCAGGCTCATAAAAACCTTTTGTATTTAAAATAAAACCATATCCTCGTCCAGCAATCATTGCATGACCATCTAAAATATTCCAAAACAAATTTATATCGTCTGCTATTTGTTTACTCAATGCATCGTTGGCGGCATTGCCATAAAAGAAAAGATTTGCTTTTATGCAAATGGTATTGGTGTTATTATTTATTTCTGCTATGCCCATAAGTTAGATGTTAGATTTATAGACGTTAGATAACTACATTGAAAGTCTATTACTAAATTTTATTTTTTTTAATATGGCAGGAAATGCCCACTATATTGAATTTTTATTCTTTCATTTATTATATCACTTTTGGTATCACAACATCCATGCAACGCACATATATACGGGGTTTTACCTACCACTGTGCTGCGTACCTTTCCATGGGGGTTTCACCCATGGCTATGCAAGGTCAGCCCCTTCGGGGTTGGTCGTTTACGAAACTTACAATAAATAATGAACTGTATATTAAACACAATGTTAAATAATCAATAAATATAAGAGTTGTTCATTTACAAACCCTATAATAAATAATGAACCTTCCATTAAACACAATAATAAATTATAAATTAATATTATAGTTAGTCATTTATAAAGCTAATTTTATTTGATTAAATCAAATGCTTTTTAAAAAAATATATTAAAAAATTATAATTTTGAAAAACTTACTTATAATCCAAGTAACCCAATTAACGGTATAAAGTATAAATCATTCATATTTAAAAGGGAGCATAAAATATTGTTTGGCAATAAAAATAGCAAATTCAAAATGCAAATTTAAAAACTTGTTGCGAAATATTACTAATCTTCACATAAGAAAATAGCTTACTTTGTAGTAAAAATTACTAATATTTTTACCACCCAATCATGAAGTGGCACATCAAATATATATACTTCATGATTAAAATAAATTATTCGGCAAAGCGATAATATTTTCATTAAGAAATGACAAATTATTTTTTGTTAACCTATTTGTAGAGTATTAGAGTGCGTAAAAATTTACCAAAAAACATCTTACCCAAAAAACAACTTAACTTTACCCAAATAATAATTACACCGTTTTGAAATTTACAGAATTTAATTTTGATGCACGCCTGCAAGAAGGTATAGAGGCATCTAACTACGACACCGCTACACCTGTACAAGAGCAAGTAATACCTCACATACTTGCAGGCAAAGACATTATAGCATCTGCGCAAACCGGTACTGGAAAAACAGCTGCATTTTTATTGCCACTAATTCATAAAATGCTTGGAGAAGTACACGACCCACATAGCATAACCTGTTTGGTGATAGTACCCACTAGAGAGCTGGCAATACAAATAGCACAACACTTAGAAGGGCTTTCTTATTTCACTTCTATTAGCTCCATTCCAATTTATGGTGGTGGCGATGGCAATGCTTTTGTGCAAGAAAAAAAGGCACTCACCATGGGTGCAGATTTTGTAGTATGCACACCAGGCAAAATGATGAGCCATATAAAAATGGGCTATGTAAAATTAGATAACCTAAAATATTTGGTGCTTGATGAAGCCGATAGAATGTTAGATATGGGGTTTTATGACGACATTGATTTTATTATACAGCATTTACCAAAGCAGCGACAAAATTTATTGTTTTCTGCAACCATGCCCCCAAAAATACGCAACCTTGCTAAAACAATTTTGCATAACCCTGAAGAAGTAAGTATATCTATAAGCAAGCCTGCAGAAAAAATAAAACAGTTTGCATTTGTTGTATACGATACACAAAAAATACCGCTGATTGTACATTTACTAAAAACTAAAAACTTTAAAAAAGTAGTAGTTTTTTGTAGCAGTAAACTTAGTGTAAAACAACTCACTAGAGATTTGGTACGCAACAAAGTAAATGCAGGCGAAATACACAGTGACCTTGACCAAGACCAACGAGAAGACACACTTATGCAATTTAGAAGTGGTAGGTTACCAGTACTAGTAGCCACCGATATTCTTAGCCGTGGTATTGATATAGATGATATAGACCTTGTAATAAATTTTGATGTGCCACACGATGGTGAAGATTATGTACACCGCATAGGCCGTACAGCCCGAGCAGAGGCTGATGGCACTGCCTACACTCTTATAAATGAAAAAGAGCAACGAAAATTTTTTGATATAGAAAAACTGATTGAAAAAGAAGTTACAAAATGTGCCATACCCGAGGAGTTGGGGGTTCAGCCTGAATATAATGTTACTGAAAGAAGGAGTAGTACTGGTTTTAAAGGAAAGCGGAACTTTAAGGGGAAAAAGTTTGAAAGTAAATAATGCCAAAGAGTGGAGCTATAATAAATGGTCTTTTGTTATATGCTGCTGACATGGGCATATTCATCCTTTTTTTTCTGATAATTAATTTTACAGAAATTCAAAATTCATGAGAAGTTGTAAAAGTATTTTCTATTATTTTTTCTTTTTTCTCAAACATTATTTTGAAAATGGTTTTGGAATAAAATGGTAATTTCCAAAACTAATTATGACTCTTCTATTGCTAATTTTACTAATTCTAGTTTTGTTTATTTGTAATAATCTATCACAGAAATATTATAATACCATTTGTAAATTTAGTCTAGTCCAATTTTCGAAATATAACAGATGTCAGCCTGAACTTGTCGAAGGCGGGTTTCTTTATAAGCATTGGGTTAGACAAACTCACCTTGCCAACGCTTTAGATAGGACTATTTATAATTTATAAAAAGTATTACTATGTAAATTTTGTTTATTAGTGTGTGCAAAGTGTAATGCTATTTTTTCGATATCATCATCACGGGGAAAAGGTATAGACAAAGGATTTTTAGAAAATTATATTTATAATAAATTCCCTTCAAGCAAAAATATTAGTATAGGCTTAATAGTAAGTACTTTAGTAGTTACTTTAAACTCATTTGCATTATTCTGTTATTATGCTTGTTAAGTTTTCTATTTTTTTAGTTGTACTTGTTGCTATTTTTTAAATAGTTATGTGCATATAAATGTGAAAAACAAAAAGTTTATTGCTTATTTGTCTCCTTCATGTTTTAGTCAACTATATACATTTATTTATACAATTTTACTATACGATATATTTTAAATATTGCTACAATAAATAAAAGATTTTAGGAGAATTAAAATACTTTATCACTATTCCAATCTTATTCAAGCTTATAAATTTAATACACAATTTCATTGGTAGATTAAAAAAGGGTATTAGTAGAGTTTATAAACCAATAGCTACAAAGCCTACCTACTTTTGATTTATCAAATAATTAATCAAAAAAAATTAAACAAACAGTCATGAAAAAATTAATGTTAGTAGCTGTACTATTTACAGCGTTATTTACAAGTTGCAAAAAAGATAGTTGCCCTACACCCGCACCCATTGTAGCTCCTACATACCCAATAGAAGGTTATTGGACGGGGCTATACGGCACAGGCGCCAATGCTCCGAGTATTGGCTATTCAATGGTTGTAGAGGCTGCTGGCAAAATGGTTGTATCTAATGCAGCCACAATAAATGGTGGAGCAAATGCAGTAGGTACGTACACCATTGTAGGCAACGTATTTAAAGGTACTTATACTTACTCTGGCGGTAATGGTACTTATTCATTGCAAGGCACATTTAACAATGCAGGTAAATTAGAAAATGGCACTTGGGGTAGTGGTGCTAGCGTAACAGGCGGTGGGCTTTGGTTTATGGATAGAAAAAATTGAATAATACTAATTTTTAAAAAAAGCCTTACTAATATAATTATTGGTAAGGCTTTTTTAATTTCTTTGGTATATTTTTCTATTTTTAAAATACTTTCTTGTATATCGAATAATAAAAATTTGTTGTTTCATTTAGGCATATAAAATATTTTTTTTATTGCATCAAAATCCTTTACCATATTTATTCTATCACTTTATAAATCAACTTTATGTTTTAAAATTTCTTCTTGTTCAAATGTTAAATCAATTAATTTCATGCCAGTAGGTTTTTTAAATGAAACAATCAAATCAATATTTCTTAACTCAGTTTGTTCATTTCTACCATATAAGCCAAATAACCCTATGGTATCTAAAGGGTATATAGTTTTAAGAAAAAAATGTTTCTTGTATAATTGATATAATATTATTTGTGTGTACAATCAATAATTACAATTTTAATATTTTTAAAATTTCTCCCCTTTTCCTTATCATCACTCTCCACTTTCCATTCACTTCTTGCCACTTCCCTCCCCACGCTTTATATTTGCACAATCAATCTACAAAACAACATATTACAAACCCCTATCGAATACCTCACAGGCGTATCTGCACAGCGGGGAGATATGTTGCGTAAGGATTTAAACATACATACTTACTATGATTTGCTCAATCATTTTCCCTTTAGGCATGTAGACAAAACGCAGGTAGATTCTATAGCTGCACTTAATCAAAATGATGAGTATGCTTATGTAGCTGGAAAATTATTGAGCTTAGAATTGGTGGGGGAAAACAGAGGAAAAAGATTAGTAGGTAAATTAAAAGATGGCTCAAGTATTATAGATTTGGTTTGGTTTCAAGGTATCAATTTTGTACAAAAAGTAATGCATGTGGGGCATCAATATTTAGTATTTGGTAAGCTTGGTTTTTTTATGGGTACGCCACAAATAGCTCACCCTGAAATTGAAAATTTTTCACCACAAAAATTAGAGGGTAAAGCTACACTTGAACCAATTTATCCATCCTCAGAAAAACTAAAAGCAAGAGGTATTACGGGGAGTTTGTTTGGAAAATTTACAGCAGAACTATTTTTAAAAATCACCCAAAAAGATTTACCCGAAAACTTGCCAGAAACGACGCTAACAGAATACAAACTTATGCGCAGGTATGAGGCGTATAAGCAAATACATTTTCCTGCAACAGAAAAACATTACCAACATGCACTTCGTCGTTTAAAATTTGAAGAATTATTTTTTGCACAAATGCGTATGCAAATTACACGCATGCAGCGCCACAGGTTTAGCAAGGGTAATGTGTTTGAATCTGTGGGAGAGTTATTTAACCAGTTTTATAATAATTATTTACCCTTTACCCTTACTGGTGCACAAAAAAGAGTGCTAAAAGAAATACGAAAAGATACAGGCAGTGGCAGACAGATGAGTAGACTTTTACAAGGCGATGTAGGTAGTGGAAAAACAATGGTGGCTTTGCTTTGCATGCTCATAGCTTCGGATAATGGGTTTCAAAGTGTGCTAATGGCACCCACAGAAATATTGGCTACACAGCATTTTATAGACATAAGCGAAATGCTAAAAGATATGCCCGTAAAATTGCACCTACTTACAGGCTCTGTAAAAACAAAATCACGTAGAGAAATATTAAAAGATGTAGAAGATGGTACAGCAAATTTTTTAATAGGCACACATGCAGTAATAGAAACCAAAGTAAATTTTAAAAACCTTGGGCTTGCCATAATTGATGAGCAACATAAATTTGGTGTAGCACAACGAGCACAGTTGAGAGATAAAAATACCATACCCCCTCATGTACTCGTAATGACCGCAACGCCCATACCACGCACGCTTGCGCTTACTGCCTACGGTGATTTAGATTATAGTGTAATGGATGAGCTACCACCTGGTAGAAAGCCAATAGAAACCATACACAGAAATGAAAGTGCTCGGCCACAAATAATGGATTTTATAAAAACAGAAATTGCAAAAAGGCGGCAAGTGTATGTTGTGTACCCATTAATAGAAGAGAGTAGTACACTCGATTTTGAAAATTTGATGAAAGGCTATGAAGAAATAAAATCATTTTTTCCTGAACCAAAATATTGGATAAGCATGGTACATGGCAAGCAAGATGCGGTGGTAAAAGAAAATAACATGCAGCGTTTTGTAAAGGGAGAGACTCAAATAATGGTAAGTACAACAGTAATTGAAGTAGGTGTAAATGTACCCAATGCATCTGTAATGGTTATTGAAAGTGCTGAGCGTTTTGGCTTATCGCAACTGCACCAGTTGCGTGGGCGTGTAGGGCGTGGAGCAGATAAAAGTTATTGCGTTTTGCTTACAGGAAAAAAATTATCTAACGATGGAAAGGAGCGCATGAAAATAATGGTAGCAACAAACGATGGTTTTTTAATTTCAGAAAAAGACCTTGAATTGCGGGGTCCTGGCGAAATAGAAGGTACAAGACAAAGTGGGGCATTAAATTTTAAGCTAGCTAGTATTGTAAATGATAAGGTAATGCTAGAGTTTGCTAGAGATGTAGTAGAGAAAATATTAGAAGTAGACCCCGATATTGTATTGAACGAAAATGAACCTGTGAAAAATTATTTAATTTCTCAAAAAGGGAAGACAAAATGGAGTAAGATTGCTTAAGGGTAGAAGGCAGTTTGCAAAGAATATTTTTTATTGTTTAAAAAAATTAAGCAAGTAAAAAAGCTACATTTTTAATGTAGCTTTTTATAAATAATTTTTTTAGATTGAATTACATAGCAGCAGTTGTTTCTGCGGCTTTGTCTTTGCAACATCCAGCTTTTTTCGCACTTGCATCTTTAGAGCAACAAGTTTTAGATTTTGCACATTTCTTTTTATTTTTCTTTTTTCCGCCATCTGCAAATGCTGCACTTGTTACCATCAATGCTGTTGCAGCTAATAAAAATACTTTTTTCATTTTTTTATGTTTTAATTGTTTTTAATCTTCAATAAAAATATCTATTTTTATTGATATAATTACAGAAAAACTGTTAAAATAGTTTTTATAATGTTCCAATAACAGTAACACCTCCTTTTACAACTTCATTTAGTTGTACATTTAGCTTTGTATCAATGGGTAATAACATATCTACCCTACTACCAAATTTTATAAAACCAAATTCTTCTGTTTGTTTTACTTTCATACCTACTTCTAAGTAATTACAAATACGTTTTGCTAGTGCACCCGCTATTTGCTTTACCAATATTTCTTTGTCACCCTTTTTTAAAACTACTGAGTGGCGCTCATTTTCGGTAGAAGATTTGGGATTCCAAGCTACCAGGTATTTACCTTTATGGTATTGGTTATAAACTACTTCACCATCTATTGGGTTTCTGTTTACATGTACATTTGCTGGGCTCATAAATACTGAAACCTGCAGACGCTTCGTTTTAAAATACTCTTCGTCTACTGTTTCTTCTATCACTACTACTTTACCATCAGCAGGGCAGATAATTTGTGTATCATTTATTATAAGGGTGCGGGATGGTATCCTAAAAAAAGATACTAAAAAAAGCAGCAATCCAAGTGTGGCTATAAAAAATATAATACAAAGCCAAGCTAAGGAAGAAGAAAATAACCAATTCATTAATAAATTAAGTGCAATAAAAATAATAGTTCCTATAGCTATTGATTTGTAGCCCTCTCTGTGTATAGTCATGTATGCAAATTTTTTGATGATGCGAAGGTAAAACAATTAGCCGTAATTTTATTTTCAAAATTAGGGGCTAAAATAATTTATCATTTTCAAAACTATTTAACTAAAGTAAAATTTATAATTTTTATCATAATAAAACTAACATGCAAAACTCAATGTACAGTAATAGTTTAAACCTAAACTATAATTTCTTGCACATGCCATTTATTTAAAATTTTATGCATGCTTTAAAGTCAGTTTTTAAAATCTAAATTATCTTAATAAAAAATTTAGCAAAATTTTTATAAATGTGTAAACATAGTTTTAAAGAAGTAATTAATTTTAAATGGCTATATAAATAATTGTTTCTTGTAATTATTTCATTTTTGTTTTTATTGTTAAAATTTATATTTTTACTCTTCCGATTTATTTTTTAGTGCCATCAATAATGTATAAGCCCCTTTTACTACAAAAGTTTTATTAGTAATATTTTCGACTGCTTTTATTTCTACAAATCCATTTTCTTCATTGACAATGTTTATTGCTGTCATTTTAAATTGCTTGTCGGTAATTTTTACAAAAACATAATCTTTATTTTCAAAATGCACAATAGCATCTTCTGGTAAAACGTTTGCTTTATGGCTTCGCACATCTATCTCGGCATTCATGTATGTACCAGGTATAAGGCTTTTGTCATAATCTTCAAAATGGCAATGTACATCCGTATTACCATCTGCCGAAAGGTCTTTGCCAATTAATAAAACTTCGCAAGGGTGTTTCTTATCAGGTTGATTATTGTTGTAGGCAATGAGTTTTTGTCCTACAAAAAGTTTATCTACATCTTTTTCAAAAACTTTTAATGCAAGATGAATATCCGTAGGGTTTATCAATTCAAACAACACATCAATTGGTGATACATACTTACCAATGTTTACATTTACTTTAGATACATAGCCATTTATAGGCGAATAAACATTGATGCTTTTAGAGATATTATTTGCCGAAAGCCTGTTTACATTTATACCTGCTAATTGTAATTTCTCTTTGGTAGCACTTATCATAACAGATTGTGCTTTGTAGTCTGCTTCTGATTGTTGATATACTTTATCGCTGCTTGCTTGGCTTTTGTTTAGTTCT
>JAYUJS010000147.1:0-1284 GCA_043765095.1 Ferruginibacter sp. | reverse complement strand
AATATCTTTCCTCAAAAAAAATATTGTTTGAAAAATTTATAAGTAGTATTTCTTTTAAAACTGCTATAGACCTTGGCGCTAATGATGGTTATTTTAGTTTACTGCTAAAAGATAGCGCTGCAAATATAATTGCTACAGATTTTGATTCTAATTGTATAAACGAATTGTATACTCGTTTGCGAAAAGAAAAAATAAAAAATATATTGCCATTGGTAAACGTATTGAATGCCCCATCCCCAGCTATAGGATGGGCTAATACAGAGCGAAATAGCATGACAGAAAGATTGCATGCAGACCTAGTATGTTCATTAGCATTAGTGCATCACCTTGCCATTGCATGCAATGTGCCTTTGCCGCTTATTGCAAAATGGATGCATAGCATGGCACATTTTTTAGTTGTAGAATTTGTACCAAAGTCAGATGAAAAAGTAATACAACTTTTAAAAAACAGAGAAGATATTTTTGACGATTATAATATTGGTAATTTTAAAAATATTTTTTCAAATTATTTTGAAATTATGCTAGAAGAAAAAATTGGTTCTACCAATCGCATTTTGTTTTTAATGAAAAAAATAAATGAAACTGTTACTAACTAAACCCTTTTATGTTTTTTTATTAGCATTGTTTTTTTGCTTGCATGGCAGTGCTGAAAATTTTGGTTTTATTTCTGTAAATGAAGTAGCGGAAGTATTTATTGCTATACTCATTGTTATTACTGTAGCTTTTGCAATAGTCTATTTTGTAAGTAAATCTGCTCTGTATGCAGGCTTTATTATTTTTTTTATAGCATCGGTTTATCTTTTTTTTGGAGCTATAAAATCTTCACTTAGCCAAATACCTTATTTTAATAGTTATACTTTATTGCTACCTTTTCTTTTTGTTTTTATTTTATTATTAATTTTATTAGTTCGTAAAAACAAAATGTTTCTTTCCAAATTTACTTTATTTTTTAATTTATTATTTATTACGTATTGCTTGTATGATGTGTTTACAATTGCAAAGAAGCAATTTCTACTTCCTACTCATAAATATTTAAACTCTGTAGGCTTTGATACCCAAAAAGTTTTGTATAAACCAAATGTGTATTTGTTATTATTTGATGAATATGCTGGGTACACATCGCTTGCAGATAGTTTTAATTTTAAAAATGATTTGTTTTATGAGCAATTGAAAAAAGATAGTTTTCAATTAATGCCAATACATTCAAATTATAGTATTACACAGTTTAGCATGGCTTCACTTTTTTGTATGAACTATGTAAAAAATATAAAAGACTCCGCTACA
>JAYUJS010000146.1:0-1287 GCA_043765095.1 Ferruginibacter sp. | reverse complement strand
AGTTTACAATGTATTGATTGGAGGTAGATATTTGTACGTTGTAGGCTGGCTTTAGTTGGCCATTATTCATATGGTCTTCTTTCATTCTCATAAAAGTAGCGTCTTCATCTTTCTTGCTATAGCTATTACGTTCTCCTAAAATGACTTCTTGTTTTTCGTACTTTGCTATGTTTTCAGGATAGTTTTTGGTTACATAACTTAGCTTTTGTTTTATCTTTTTATCTACGCCTTCTTTGGTATTCAAAACTGTGTTTAGTGTATCTACGGCAGCTTGTACTTTTTCTTTGTCGATAGTTGTAAAATCTGGTGGCTCCGGCAGGGCATCTTCAGCGGTAGCTATGCTCTGTGCATATTGCCATATCGTATTAAGCTGCTGTTTCATTTTTTCTTTGTTGGTGGCAATGGCTTTTTTCCACACAAAAGTATATTTGTTTGCAGCCGATTCTATCTTCGTTCCATCTGTATAAACCTCCTCTATACTTAACAAACCTTCGTCTGCAAGTAGAACCACTATTTGGTTAAATATCTTTTGAAGTTTACCTTTCAAGCGTACACTTCTAAATCTGTTGATGGTGTGGTGGTCGGGGTAGTTCATAGAGGTTAGCCACATAAAGTATACACTTTCTTTGCTAGCTGCCTCTAATTTTCGGCTTGAGTAAATATTACTTACATAGCCATACACAATTAATTTCAACAACATTTTTGGATGATAACTTGAACACCCAATAACTTCATAATCATCTACTAGAGCAGTAAGGTCTAGTTTTTCTATAACATCATTTACCACTCGGCAAGGGTGACCCATTGGCACAAGTTCCGATAAACTTGGTGGTAACAACAAAGCCTGTTGTTGATTATAGACCTTAAATTTAGGGAGTTTTTTAACCATAAATTAATTGCACTTTAATACATAAATATAACACAATCAATTGATTATAACAAATAAAATGAAAACTATTTTAATGTTATTTTGGAGACTTTTAACATAAAAAAGAGACTGTCCTTTTGAGACAGCCTCTAGTTCCTGCTCCCCCTTCTGGACTTGAACCAGAGACCCTCCCGATTTATATCGGGATGATCTAACAAAATGAGCATTGATACAATAAAAAAAAAGACTGTCCTTTTGAGACAGCCTCTTTTTTTTGCTCTTACTCACCTCATCAATATAAATATTGAGTATTTTACGATTTCAAATTAATTCAACCGTTATTGTAAAAGAAAGATACTATTTATGTTAATTTACTTTGTGATATTCACATTTTAAAAAAAACATTAAAAAAAACTTTT
>JAYUJS010000145.1:0-3552 GCA_043765095.1 Ferruginibacter sp. | reverse complement strand
ACAGTTTAAGTATTTAAAAAATATTGTTTAGATAAAGGAATATACTAGTGTTTTATGTTACGGAAATTTTCTAAAAACCATATACCGCAATAATATCTCCAATAATAAAAAAAATGCAGCCGCTAATGCAAGCGGTAAAAATTTTTGTGTAAATTTAGTAGTTGTTATTATGTCTACTTTAGATTTTTCTAGTTTATCTATTGTTTCATAAATACCTGCTAGCCCTTCATTGTCTTTTGCTCTAAAATATTTTCCACTAGTTTCGGTGGCTATTTCTGTAAGCAGTTTTTCATCTATACTTACTTTTATTTTTTGCATTTCTACACCTAGCAAGCCTTGCGTAGGTATAGTAGCTTCGCCATCTGTACCTACACCAATGGTGTAAACTTTTATATTAAAAGATTTTGCTATTTCTTTTGCTGTTTTTGGGTCTACCAATCCACCATTGTTTTCACCATCGGTAAGTAGTACTATTATTTTAGATTTTGTTTTACTAGTTCTTAATCTATCAACTGCAGTGCCAAGTCCATCACCTATTGCAGTGCCATCAGCTAGTATTCCACTTCTTATATTTTGTATGGCTGCTATCAATACATTATGGTCGGTAGTAAGTGGGCATTGCGTAAAACTTTCGCCAGAAAAAACTACTATCCCTATTCTATCCGTTTTTCTTTTATCTACAAAATCAACGGCTACTTTTTTTGCTGCTTCTAATCTATTGGGTAAAAGGTCTTGTGCGGTCATACTGCCGCTTACATCTATAGCAAGCATTATATCTATACCAGCACCTTCACTATTTTGCTCTTCATTTTTTGTTTGTGGGTTAGCTATTGCTATAATTATAAAAGCAATACTTAGCATTCTACAAATAAATGGCAAGTGTCTGAAATATACTTTCCATGAGCCAAGCCCTTTTGCAATTATGCTAGAAAAACCAATAGAAGCTGATTTTTTATTATTAGTTTTTATATACCAAATAATAAGCATTGGCAATACTATTAGTAATGCAAAAAAAACTGGTTCAGAAAATTCAATATTTGAAAAATAATCGAAAAGCAAAATTTATATATTTTTAGTACGTGATTTTTCTATTTCTGTAATCGTATTTTTTATAAAATTAAGTGCCGCTTCATTCTCTATAAATGTAGGGTGGTACTTAGCAAATTTTGTAGCATCACCAGTTTGCAAAGCCTCGGTAGCTTCTGTGGATGTTTGTACATTTATTTCATATACTTTTAGTTTTTGTAATACCTCTGCAGTGGTAAGTTGAAAAAAGTTTTGCATAGCTACTTTACCACAATAATCTTTAAATATAACGCCTAGTTTTGAATGATATTCTTTTACAGGTGTTGTATTTTTGTTGTTTTCATTTTGTAATTTTTGTAACGCTAGTATAGCTAAAGCAAATGCATTTTCTTTTTCATAAACATTGGTAGTTACTTTCTTTTTCTTTAGGTATCTATAAATTAAAAAACCAACTATTAAAATAAATAAAATAGCAAGCCCTATCCACACCCACATCCAATTAAAATAATCTACCTCTAATACCGTTTTTATATCTCTTGGCGCAGCGGCACTATCCATGGGCATATAGCTTACATTTACTTCTATATTGTCTGTAAGACCGTCTATTTTATTTACGCTATAATTTATTGGCGGGAAAGCCCATTTACCAGAGTCAAAACTAGTAAAAATAATTTTTTGTTGTAGTACATTAATACCGTTTTCAAGCACAGTATCCATTCCCTTTTTTTCTATGATATCAAAATGAGGAATAGAATCTGGTATAGTTATTTTTACTTCTTCTCCTTTATTGTGTTGTATATAAAATTCCATTAAAACTTGCTCACCTATTAAAATGTCTTTTTTATTTACCAATACTTTTAAGGCTTGCCCAAAACTATTTTCTATAAATAATAAAAAAGCCCACAATAAAACAATACGATATACTGATATTCTTGTCAATGTTATTTTCGTTTTAAAAAGAATTCTTGTAAAATTTTTACATAGTCGTCATCCGTTTTTACATGAAGTAATTCGGCACCTGCTTTTGTAAAATATTTTTTGCAAATATTTGTTTGTTCAAAAAAATGTTGTTCGTAATTATTACGCACCATTGCATTATCAGTATCTATCCATTTTACTTGCTGTGTTTCTTCATCTTTTGCTTGCAATAAGCCAACTTGTGGCAATTGCATGTCCATTTTGTCATACACTTTTAGCCCTATTACATCATGCTTTTTGCCAATTACTTTCAAATCATTTTCATACCCAGTTGCTAAAAAATCGCTCAATATAAATGCAATACTTTTTTGCCTTGTTGTGTTGTTAAAATATTTTATGGCAATATCTATATCAGTTCCGCTAGAGGTAGGTTTTATGCTTAATAATTCTCTCACTATAAAAAGCGTATGTGCTTTTCCTTTTTTTGGTGGGATGTATTTTTCTATTTTATTACTAAAAAAAATTACCCCTACTTTATCATTATTTGTTACCGCACTAAAAGCAAGTACTGCTGCCATTTCTATTATTAAATCCTTTTTTCGCTTACCTACTGTGCCAAATAAATTACTGGTACTTGTATCTACCAATAGCATTAATGTAAGCTCTCTTTCTTCTTCAAATACTTTTGTAAATGCGGTGCTAAAACGTGCGCTTACATTCCAATCTATAAACCGTACATCATCACCAGCGCTATATTCCTTCACTTCTCTAAAGCTCATACCTTTTCCCTTAAACGCAGAGTGGTACTCACCTGTAAACAAGTGTGTGGTAATCTTTTTACTTTTTATTTCGAGCTCACGAACTTTTTTTAGTATACCCGCAGCCCCTTCCACTTCCCCCGAAGGGGGATAGCTTTGAGTATCTCCTTTTTTTAAAAAATTCATAGGCTTTAAGGGTTTTAAAGTCGCCATTGGGGGATTTAAGGGGCTTTTACGGTACATTCACCACACGCAATATCTCTTCTATAATATTTTCTACATTAATATTTTCCGCTTCAGCTTCATACGTAAGCCCTATACGATGCCTCAAAATATCTTTGCAAACATTGCGAACATCATCTGGCACCACATAGCCTCTGTTGTTTAAAAATGCGTACGCTTTTGCTGCCAAAGCTAAATTTATACTTGCTCTTGGCGAACCTCCAAAACTTATTAAAAGTTTTAATTTTGCAAGATTATACCTGTCGGGATATCGTGTTGCAAACACAATATTTAGAATATAATTTTCAATTTTTTCATCTACATACACTTGCCTCACTAACTCTTTAGCAGTAATTATTTCTTGTGTAGATGCTACAGCATTGATGATAGGAGCGGATAGCGCTTGCGTGTTTTGTCTTATAATCATTTGCTCATCTGCCTTGGTAGGATAATCAATTACTACCTTAAGCATAAACCTATCTACCTGCGCTTCGGGCAATGGGTAAGTACCTTCTTGCTCTATGGGGTTTTGTGTAGCTAATACCAAAAATGGCTCTTGTAATTTATAACTAGTATCGCCTATAGTTACTTGCCGCTCTTGCATTGCTTCGAGCAGCGCACTTTGTAC
>JAYUJS010000144.1:0-3556 GCA_043765095.1 Ferruginibacter sp. | reverse complement strand
ACCTTACCCGCTTTGGTGCATTTGTAGATATTGGTGTAAAACAAGATGGGCTGGTACATGTATCAGAAATTGCACATAAGTACATACAAGACCCTAGCGAAGTGCTAAAACTAAACCAACATGTAAAAGTAAAAGTGATGGAAGTAGATGTGGTTCGTAAGAGAATTGCGTTATCTATAAAGCAAACGGAGGCGGCACCTGCACAACAAAGCAGACCTTCTACTCAACAACATAGACCTAAGCAAAGCCTTGCTACGCCTGCGTTAGAAACAAAACCTGCTACCATGGGCGATGCCCTTGCGGCACTAAAAAACAAGTTTAGATAAATTATTTTTAAAAATATTTTGCAGAGTAATATTTCTCCCTATCTTTGCGTTCCGAAAATGAAAAGGGGAGTTTAGCTCAGTTGGTTTAGAGCATCTGCCTTACAAGCAGAGGGTCACAGGTTCGACTCCTGTAACTCCCACAAAGCCTCACAGAAATGTGAGTTTTTTTTGTGGTTTATTTTTTGGATTATTATTTAGTTGGATTTTGTGCCTCCCGACTTGATAGTCGGAAGGGTAAAAGCTTCAATTTAACAATTGTATAGTAACCAACTCTAAAAACCCCACAAAACCTCACAAAATGTAAGGTTTCTTATTTTTCTATCAACCTTACTTTATACTACTTCGTATGTTTTTTATAAATTAAATTTGCAAACTTAATTATTATAAATGGCATACAATTCTTTAGAAGAATGTTTAATAGATTTAGAAAAAACGGGGCAACTTATTAGAATAAAAGAAGAAGTAGACCCTTACCTAGAGATGGCTGCCATACACTTGCGCATACATGAGGCTGGGGGAAAAGCTATTCTTTTTGAAAAAGTTAAAGGCTCAAAGTATAAATCTGTATCCAATATCTATGGTACTTTAGAGCGAAGTGAATACATTTTTAGAAATACGCTTGGTCATGTAAGAAATCTTATAGCACTAAAAAATGACCCCATTGCTGCTATAAAAAACCCTTTTAAACATTTAGCCACTTTGGCGGCAGGTTTTAAAGCATTACCACTTAAAAATCCTATAAACAAACCTGTACTTTTTGAAGAAATAAATATTAGTGATATACCACAAATTGTGCATTGGCCGATGGATGGCGGTGCTTACGTAACGCTGCCACAAGTGTATACCGAAGATATAGATAAGCCAGGCATAATGAATGGCAACATGGGTATGTATCGTATTCAGCTATCTGGCAATGATTATGTAATGAACAAAGAAATTGGTTTGCATTATCAACTGCACAGAGGTATTGGTGTACATCAAACAAAGGCCAATAAAAAAGGGCAACCATTAAAAGTTAGTATTTTTGTAGGCGGTCCACCAGCTCATGCAGTAGCGGCTGTAATGCCACTGCCAGAAGGTTTGGGAGAAGCTACCTTTGCTGGTGCACTTGGTGGGCGTCGTTTTAGATATACTTACAAAGATGGTTTTTGTATAAGTACCGATGCTGATTTTGTAATAACAGGTATTGTAGAACCTTTGCAAAACAAACCTGAAGGCCCATTTGGAGACCACTTAGGTTACTACAGTTTAAAACACGATTTTCCATTAATGAAAGTGCATAAAGTATATGCAAAAAAAAATGCTATTTGGCCTTTTACTGTAGTAGGAAGACCGCCGCAAGAAGATACAAGTTTTGGGCAACTTATACACTCTATTACTGGTAGTGCTTTGCAAAATGAAATACCTGGCTTAAGAGAAGTAAATGCTGTAGATGCCGCAGGGGTGCACCCTCTACTACTTGCAATAGGTAGCGAGCGCTATACACCTTACACACCTGCTACACAACCAGCGGAAATACTAACTATTGCTAATCACATTTTAGGAACGGGGCAGCTAAGCCTTGCAAAGTTTTTATTTATTACTGCCGATGCTGATCATAAAATAGATACGCACCACATAAAAGAATATTTTATTTATTTGCTAGAACGAATAAATCTTCAAAGAGATATACACTTTTATACCAACACTACCATTGATACGCTTGATTATTCAGGCACATCAATAAATAGTGGTAGCAAGGTTGTGTTTGCTGCAAATGGAGTTGTAAAAAGAATCTTAGGCACTACCATTCCAGCTTTTTTAACTGATTATAAAGGAACATTAATTATGGATGGTATTATTGCAATACAATTAAAACCTTTTACAAATTATGATGCTGCAAAAGAAGAATTAAATATTTTAAATAAAAATTTAAAACAATACACAAACACACTTATTGCATTCCCTATTTTGGTATTATGCGATGATGCAAAATTTGCTGCAGAAAAATTAAATAATTTTTTATGGCTTGCTTTCACAAGGTGTAATCCTTCGCATGATATATATGGAGTAAATAGTTTTACAGAAAATAAACATTGGGGCTGCACTAGTGTTATATTTGATGCAAGAATAAAACCTCATAACGCACCGCCATTGATATTGGATAAAAGTGTGGAAAAAAGAGTAGATGAGATTTTAAAAAATGTGAAAA
Source organism: Ferruginibacter sp. (assembly GCA_043765095.1). Lineage (GTDB taxonomy): Bacteria > Bacteroidota > Bacteroidia > Chitinophagales > Chitinophagaceae > Ferruginibacter. Next base: position 1,039 of record JAYUJS010000144.1, on the reverse strand, counting down.
TGTGAAAAAGCAAATGTATAAATATGCAAATGTGGAAAATGTTTGGATTTAGGTATATCTTTTAAGTAGTAAATAACGAGTAGAAATGAAAAAGATTTATATAGTATCGATAGTACTAATTTTTCAAAGTTGTGTAGCACAAAAAACGCCGAAACTTAATTACAGCAAAGATAATAATACATTACTTTGGGAAATATCAGGCAATGGATTAAAACAGCCTAGTTATATGTTTGGCACTTTTCACATATTGTGTAAAGACGATATAAAGTTTAGTGCAAATTTACAAAAAGCATTAGCTGCATCCAAAGAAGTTTATTTTGAAATGGATTTAGATGACCCAAAAAACACCCTTGGTGGAATGTTTTTTATGAATATGAAAAATAAAACGCTTAAAGAATTATACAGTGAAAAGGAATACTTAAAAGTGGCTTCGTTTTTTAAAGATTCGCTAAAAATGAATATCAGTTTTTTTAGTAAAATGAAACCAATGATGCTAGAAGCTATGCTGTACCCACGTTTGATGCCTTGCAAAACCCCAAGTGGTGTGGAAATGGAATTAATGACAATAGCTTTTAAACAAAAAAAAGAAATTAAAGGTTTTGAAACAATAGAATTTCAGTCCTCCATATTTGATAGCATACCTTACGATATACAAGCTAAATCATTACTAAAAGATATAGATAGTGCCGCTAGCTACAAAGTGTATTTTAATAAGATGGTAAACGTGTACAAAAATCAAGAAACTGATACGTTGGTAAAAATAATAACAAATACTGCTTTTAATGAAGGGGAAAATAATGATGTATTGCTAAAAAATAGAAATGAAAATTGGGTAAAACAACTAAAAAGTATTTTGGTGAAAAATAATATTTTTATGGGTGTTGGTGCAGCACATTTATTTGGTAAAGATGGGTTGATAACATTGATGAGGAAGGAAGGGTATAAAGTAAAGGGCATAGAAAATAAATAAGTGCTAAGGCTTATCGTAACATATCCCTTATTGGATGTTATAAACTACACTAAAAAATATAACATATAA
>JAYUJS010000143.1:0-3557 GCA_043765095.1 Ferruginibacter sp. | reverse complement strand
ACCTGCTACAAGCAAAGCTAGAAATAATAATAATCCTGTATTTTTCATTTTAGTAAAATTATTTGTAATGTTAATGGGGAATCTTTTTGCAAATATCTATTTGTTTCGAAGATAAAAAAACTCAATCATTTATTTTCAGTAATATAAACTTATTTATAAATACTTGCAAAAATTTATAAACCTTCAAAACTGCTTTTAGTAAAAATTAATTATAGTGCAAACTTTAAAAAAAACTATTAAATTTGTTTACAATTTTATTATATAGCTTCAAAACTAAATCTGTAACTATTAATAATTTTTGATTTTAAAAATTTTGAACATTAAACCTTAAACTTTTTAAGCATGCAAAAAGAATTAAGAGATATTTTTAATAAAAACTTTTCTCAGGAGAAATATGCTGCGTACTTAGCAGAAGTAGACGCTATACAACCGGGCGCATTAGATTTTAGAAATGCTGAAACGCCGCTTTTTATACCCAAAGATTTCACTAATAAAATGCTAGAAGCTTGTGAAGATATTATTGATGTAATTGTAGCTCCTAATTTTACAGAACTTACGGAAAGGAGTATACCTGAGGATGCGAGAGTGTGTGGTGAGGAAGGACATGCAGAAATGATTGTATTTGACTTTGGTATTTGTAACGATGGAAAAGGAGGCTACGAACCACAGTTAATAGAGATGCAAGGCTTCCCTACGTTGTATGCTTTTCAAGCATTTCACAGCGAACTTACAGCTAAGTATGCTAACCTGCCAAGTACACATTCTTCTTATTTAAATGGCTACAACAAAGAAAGCTACATACAATTATTAAAAGATATTATTATAGGCAACCATAATGTGGACGAAGTTATTTTGCTAGAAATTTTTCCTGAAAAACAAAAAACAAGAATAGATTTTTATGCCACAAAAAAGATACTTGGCGTGGAAACAGTTTGTGTATCTGAATTAAAAGCAGATAAAAAAATATTATATTATAAAAATAAAAATGGAATAAAACAAATTGTAAAAAGAATTTATAATCGCTTAATTTTTGATGATTTGCAACAGCAAGGAGGGCTAGAAGGAATTGTAGATTTAACACAAGAGTATGATGTAGAATGGGTGCCTCACCCTAATTGGTTTTACCGGATAAGTAAATTTACATTGCCATTTATAGATAATGATTACGTACCGGATACTTTTTTCTTAAACGAAATATCACAGCCAGTAAATCTTGAAGAGTATGTTTTAAAACCATTATTTTCTTTTGCAGGTATGGGCGTAGTGATAGACGTAACACAAGCTGATATAGAAAAAATAACAGACCCCGAAAATTGGATACTGCAACGCAAAGTAGATTATGCACCCGTTATAAAAACAATGGATGACCCTGCTAAAGCAGAAATTAGATTATTTTATTTTTGGAAACCAGAGTGGGAAAGACCAATAGCTGTGCATAACTTGGCAAGATTGAGCAAAGGAAAAATGATTGGTACAAGGTATAATAAAGACAAAACTTGGGTGGGTGGCACGATTGCATTTTTTGAACAATAGTTCAGTTGGCAGTGGGAAAGGGTAAGTGGGCAATGGGCGATTTGCAAAAAGCAATTGGTAATTGATAAATGCAAAACTTTAAACCTTGCATAATTATAGACTAATAACTTTGAACTTTGAACTTTTAAACAACATTAAACTTTTTCTATATGACACTAGGACAACAAAGATTCGAATACTATCTTTTACAATTAGAAGAACTTTTATTAGCAGCATCTAAAACAAATAATGCAGCATTGTATTTATATAAAAACGATGGTAGAACAAAAGTATTTATGCTAGAAGGCCTAGCAAAATTATACGCAGGCTTGCAAAATGAAAAGAAATTTTTAAAAATAAAAGCAAGGCTTAAATTGGTTGAGGATGCTCTTGGTACAATTGATTATTATGATTGTTTTTCAAATCAATTTAAAACAAATAAAAAAATACCAATTGAAATTAAAAACTGGTTAGCAAAAAAAGTTATAGAAAAACAGGTTGAACTAAATGCTGTTTTAATAAGTGGTAAATGGATAAACCATGACCCATTGCGTACCATTAAAATTAGAAAAAAATTAAGCAAAATGAAATGGCAATCTCCAGAAACTGAGATAAAGGCTATGAAAATATTTTATGAAAATGCGATACAAACTATTATTAAATTTTATGGCGAAGTTGGTAATCCATTTGCCGATATAGAAATACATGTACATGAAATTAGGCGGAAGCTAAGGTGGCTAAGTATTTACCCGAAAGCTTTACAAGGTGCAATACAACTAGTAGATAATAAAGTAATAGATAAAAATGTAAAAAAATATCTTACACAAGAAATTGTAAAATCTCCCTATAATATAATGCCAAAAGTTGGAGCAAATAGTGTTACTTTAAAATTGGAGAAAAATTATTTTCTAGCGTTGAGCAATATTATACAATCATTAGGTACACTTAAAGATAGCGGCTTAAAAATAATGGTATTGGTAGAAGCTATTAAAGCTACCCGAAAAGTAACAGATGCAACGGCAATTAAAAATGCGTTATCATTAAGTAGTAATAAACAAGATGCTTTAAAAAAAATAATTGAGGATGCTAGTGCTTTGTGTAAAGTATATTTTGAAGAGGGGAATTTGAAAAAACTTTTGTAGGAATTTACAAAAGCAAATACAAATTAATACTAATTTTAAGTAATCGTAGTTTAAAAAAATATTGCGTGGGTGCGTCTGTAAGAAAAGATATTTAAATTTTAATTTGCATTTAATTTCCTTTTTTGTATTTACATCAGTTTAAGTTTTTTACTAATCAAACTTTATTTTATCAACGCAAGCATGGCTATCTAATCATCCGCTAACACTGCTGTGAGCTGCTGCTATTCGAGTTCTCAAGCATTTCAATAAGTTAAAAGGTTTAGTTAAAAATTTATCATTGTATTTTCTCAACACAGGCGTGGCTCTCTAATCAATCGCAAACATGGCTTTGAGCCGCTGTTGGGGTTATAAGTCGTCTCTATATTTTAAAAGATTTAGTTAAAAATTTACCATATTATTAATTGCTAAAATAATTTAGCCCTCTGAATTAAATAAAATTAGCAATTAAATATATCAGCAATCAGAAAATCACTTCACTTTCCCTTTTATCTCCTGCAATTTCAACAATGCCTCCACAGGTGTTAATCTATTTATATCCACAGTTTCTAAAATCGTTCTTATTTCTTCAAAAGTTATGGAGTGTGTATCAAAAATATTCAGTTGCATTTTTGGCATACCTATTTCTTTAATTTTTTCTTTTAAATCTGCTGTATGTGCAGTACCCTTTTCATATTCAGTATCATTCTTTTTTTCTAGTTCCAATAATATTTCATTAGCTCTATCAATCAAGCTTGGCGGCATACCCGCCATACGTGCTACATGAATACCAAAGCTATGTGTACTACCACCAGGCGCAAGCTTTCGTAAAAAAATTATTTTATTACCCACTTCTTTATTAGTGATGTGGTAATTTTTTATACGCCCAAATTTATTTTCCAATTCGTTCAACTCATGGTAATGTGT
>JAYUJS010000142.1:0-3557 GCA_043765095.1 Ferruginibacter sp. | reverse complement strand
TTTAAAAATACTATCCTGTGCTGAGTAATCATATTCACTTAGCATTATTTTATCTTTATTAATTATTTCTAATTGGGCAGTATTATTTCCAAAAATATATGGCACATCAGCTTCGAAAGGATGAGAAATTTGACCTCCATAAAATTTTAATTTTGGATTTTGATTTTTAAAAAAATTATAGGTAGTTGGGTTTTCACTATTTGCAAAAATTGGCATATCAGTAGTTACCACCAATATTTCTGGGAGTATTTCTAAACCTTTAATTACAATATTGCCACTTATGATATAATTACCTATCAAGCTATTTGGCATATTTTTAGTTAATGTTTTTAGGTTATTGATAGATGATTGTATATTACCAAAACCTCTATGAGGGCTATTAAAAATAATATTAGGAATAGAGTCCATGGCAATATTATTATACATTGCTTTTAAGTTTAGCTCATAATATCCTGAGAATATTTCTAACTTTTTATCATCTGTTTGCATCGGTAATAAACCTGTGAGTCCACATTTAACTTGGGTTCTTTTTGGTTGTAAATCAAATTGTACTGGCAACATATTTCCATTTGCTATTACATAATTTGCCGACAAAATAAAATGTGCCGTATCTGGGAAGTTGTATTTGTATATATTCGTAAAAGTATCTGTAGTTTTTTTAATTTTATTATACACACTAAATTTCCAACTGCCTTTAGCTGGCGGCTCTATTTTAATTGGCGGTAGAGCAGGTTTTTCTACTATTAATTTGTAAAAATTACTGTTGCATCTAGGTGAGTTCATATCGCCTATATCACATATATAGGTGAGCTTAAGGGTGTAAGTGCCGTAAGGTGGACTAACAAAATAGTTGTCTTTTGGAATAGTGCCAATTTGTATAGTTGTGCCTTTGCTATCTATAATTTCATACTGCTTTGCAGGGTTACACTTTTGCCCAGCACAATATCCATTCATACTTAATAAATAATACTGCACAGGCTTATTAATTGTGATGGTATTGCTTGGCTTAATGGTTTCTTCTTTTGTAATCTTTTTATTATCCAAAGTAGATAAATATATTACACTATCTGCGTAGCTGCATTTGCATAAACCTTCGGTAGGCACTACACTATTTGTAACAGTAGGGAACTTCTAAAAACTCTTTATTTTTCTTTTAAAAATTATCGTCTACTTTTTTAATATTTAGTTTAAGTTTTAGGTACTCATTTTTTTATTTTCCATTGATTTTTTGTGCTTTTTAGTACATTTTTTGGCTATTAGACACACGCCTCCCATCGTTATGCTGATAATTGTATTTTTCTAAACATATTGTAGGTTAAATTCATTAACCCCACTAATGCTGCTATTCTTTTTTTTCCTACTGCCAATAAATACATTCCATTCATACTCATTTCCATAAACGCATAGGGATGTTCTCCCCTTGCTCTTGTTTTTGATTTCTGTCTGTTCTTTTCTATTTGGTTTTCAGTTAATGGATGGCTTCTAGCTCCTTTTTCACATACATTATTTATCATTTTGTTTGCTTCTATTGTTTTTTCTTGTTCACATCCTGTGTATGCACTATCTGCATAAAGTGGCTCTCCTTCATCTTTGTGTGTAAGTAGGTCGCCTAGTGCCTGTGAGTCGTGTACACTAGCATCAGTAACGATAAAGTGCGTAATAATTTTACTGCCGCTATCTACCTTTGTATGGTTTTTATATCCATAAATATGTGCGTTATTTTTAGTTGTCCAACGAGCATCTATATCTTTTTGGGAAAGCTTGTTAGGTGCATCGGTAAAGGATTTTGGCGTAGTACCTTCTTTTATTTCTTTATTTTCGTCTCGGTTGTTTCTTTGTATCGGAACTTCTATAAAGCTAGCATCAACAATCTTTCCTTCGTTTATAATTAGACCTAATTTTTCTAACTCAACAATAAATAATTGAAACAATTTCCCCACCAATTCTAAATCAACTAACTGCTCTTTAAAATGCCAAATAGTTTTGCTATCCGGAATGTCATCAGCAATAGTTAGTTTTAAAAAACGCATAAAACTCATTCTATCGTTTATCTGAAATTCTGTCTGATTATCCGATAAATTATAATATCGTTGTAATATTAAAATCTTAAACATTAGTACATAATCATAAGGTGGGCGACCGCCTTTGCCCTTAGCTAATTTTGATAAATTAGACTCCAAAAAAGTTCTGAAAACTTCAAAGTCGATACCATTTGCAAGTTTTATTAATGGGTCACCTAAAGCTGTTAACCTTGATAACCTAAAATCTTCATCAAAAAACCCAATTGCCTTGCTCCTTTTAAACTTTTTCATAAGCAAATATAAAACTTAATTTAATGATAACCAATAATATATATACATTTTTTAGTTTTTAGACGTCCCCAGTAATAATTTTATAACCCTTTTCGCATATATTGCTATTGTAATTTGCATTGTAGGTAAGTATATAATTTCCTATTTCATCTAATCTAAATGAGCCATCATTTGTCCAGTTAATTTTTTTGCCTGATGGGGCTATTAATTCTCCTGTTACATTACTATAAAAATTATTGCCTTTATCTTCTGTAATTTTGTATTTAGCATATACCCTTATGGTATTGTTTATTCCTTCAATGCTTTCTGTAGCAGGGTTTGTAAGCTTTACAGATTTTTTCATGAGTGATGTAAAGTATAATTCTTCTGCCTCAAATACACCGCATTTTTTTACTACATCTTTTGTTGGCGGTGGGTTGTCTAATCCTACATCTTTAGTTGGTGGTTTTATATTGCAAGATGGAATAGGGATATCCATAAGTCTTGCAGTATTTGTAATTTCATAAAAAACTGTATAAGTTTCTCCTTTATAATCAGTATGTACAAATTTTACTTTTTGTTTTTCTCCTGCTATTCTTGGTAATTTGTAACCACCATCTTTAGCCAACGCAAAAGACATTTCTACCGTACTTCCTTCGGGTATAAAAGTTGCAGTTAATGTTGGTGCGTAACTTTTTTGGTATTCTTCTTTTACATTATTACAATTTTTATCAAAAAACATCATAGCACTCCATATTTTGAAATCTAGCTGTGCTTTTATTTCAGTTGTGCAGAAAATTATTAGTAAAGTAAATAGTACTTTTTGTATTAATTTGTTTTTCATAGTTATTAATTTAAAGAGTACGTTTTCAATTCCAATAATTTATTCAGTACATACAAAGTATTATCTGCATCATCTACATACACAAGGCTAGTAGGGTCTACTATTTTTACCCTTCTTTTTTCTATGCCAGTATCTTTATCAAGTATTGCTACAGCAGGTAATAAGCCATCGTTTGTAATTATGCTTATCGTGTTTAGTGATTTTTTGGTTTGGTAATAAACTAAATCTGCGGCATCTGCAAGGGCTGCAATACCTCCACTAGTTTGTTTAATATTTTCTCCCAAACTCATTCTTTGGCTAAATTGATCTTTGTCTAATTTTCCTTTGCTCCCTCTATTAATTGTATTTATTTGATATGCAAAAGCAGCCACACTCACTAAGCTTCCAATAAGACTTATTCTATCTTTTGCTCTTTTGCTAAG
>JAYUJS010000141.1:0-3562 GCA_043765095.1 Ferruginibacter sp. | reverse complement strand
GCTTTCAAGGATTGGCTTTGTATGATGTAATACAATTTTTTAGATGCCAATTAAAAGAGCATGGACTAACCGAAAGAGCGGCTGCAATTTCTTATAATTTTATAATGGCTATACCACCATCTTTGTTATTTTTATTTACACTTATTCCAAACTTACCTTTTGTATCTAAAAAAATATTGAAGTTGCAATTGCATACAATTATATTAGATATTATACCTAATAAAATTTATAATAAACAAGTAATAACTTTTATAGATTCATTTATTGATGGTTCAAAACTGGGGCTTCTTTCTTTTGGATTATTGCTTACACTTTATTTTGCATCAAATGGTATGATGGGAATAATGCGCTCTTTCAATAAAAAATATGTGGGTTTTGAGCAAAGAAAAGGAATTGTAGTAAGGGTTGTTGCACTTCGGTTAACTATATTAATTTTTGGATTATTACTTGCTTATTTATTATTACTTATTATGGAGGGAAGTTTATTAAAAGTTGCAGTTAAGAATAATGTTTTAAGGGATATAATTGGGTATACACGATGGGGATTTATTGTTATTTTGGTTTATTTAATTATTGGTTTTATTTTTAAATACGCACCTGCTATTAGAAAAAAATGGAATTTTTCTTCCCCTGGTACAATATTGGCTACGCTGCTTAGTTTAGCTGCTTCAGTTGGCTTTGCAATATATGTAAACAATTTTGGCAAGTACAATGCATTGTATGGCTCTATTGGTACAATAATGATGATTATGGCTCTTATTTACATTAACTCCCTTGCATTGCTTATTGGTTTTGAGCTAAATGTAAGTATACATTCATTAAAAGTATTGACAATTGAAAGAGAAATAAAAAAAGAAATATAGATTAAGTAAAAAAGGCGCAAAATTTAATTTACGCCTTTTTTCATTTAATTAAAATCTTCGTCATTAAAATCTTCTTCGTTAAAATGTTCACTTCCCATATTTAACATACTACCCATTAAATCTTTAAATTCTATTTTGCCATCAATTATTTTTTTGCTAATTAATGAATGTGCTGCAAGCCCATGCAATATAAGTTCCATTAGCAAGGCTGTTTCTTTTTCTGAAACAGAAGGATAATGCTTTTTAGCAAGTGGATGTAAGCCACTTACTTTATATAATTTTACAATTTTATCCTCGTCTTTTGTTTCTAAAAACAAATCGAGGGAGTTACCATTATCAAACCAATTTGTAATAGCTTTATAAGGGCTTTCTGGTGCTGGCTCTTTCCCTTTTCTTTTCTTTAAAGTATCTGGGTCAGGAAAATATTGTTTGAATTGTGTTCGAATTGCTTTTTCTAACAAATTAAATGAAACTTGGTAAGGTCCTTCTTGCTCACCCTCATACACCAATTCTATTTTTCCTGTAATAGATGGTATTATACCATTTAAGTCGCTTAGCCAAACACAGGTAGAAGCTTCGTCATTTATAATAGCTCTTCTTTCTGCGGAGCTCACCGCATTTTCATAAGCCGCAATGGTTAGTCTTGCACTTACACCACTTTTTTTATCTACAAATTCACTTTCTCTTGCTTCAAAAGCTACTTGCTCAATCAATCTTTTTATAAGATCACTTACTACTACTTTTTCTTTTTGTGCTTCATTAATGCTTGCTTCTTGCTCAGTTATTTGCAATGCAGTTTCTAACGATTTAGGGTAGTGCGTAAGTATTTGGCTTTCTATTCTATCTTTTAATGGTGTTACAATACTTCCTCTATTGGTGTAGTCTTCTGGGTTTGCAGTAAATATAAATAATACATCTAGCGGTAGGCGTAGTTTAAACCCACGTATTTGCAAATCGCCTTCTTCTAAAATATTAAACAAAGAAACTTGTATCCGTGCTTGCAAATCAGGCAGTTCATTTATTACAAATATGCAACGATTACTACGTGGAATAATACCATAATGCAATACTCTTTCATCTGCAAAACTTAGTTTTAAATTAGATGCTTTGATGGGGTCAATATCACCTATCAAATCTGCCACACTAACATCGGGTGTAGCTAATTTTTCGCCGTACCTTTTGCTTTTATGTAACCAATCTATTGGTGTATTATCTCCTTTTTCTTCTATTAAATCTATGGCATATCTACTTATTGGTTGCAAAGGGTCATCGTTAATTTCGCTTCCACTTACAACAGGTATGTATTCGTCTAACAACTCCACCATTTGCCTTGCCATACGAGTTTTTGCTTGCCCACGTAAGCCTAAAAAAAGCATGTTGTGCCTACTTAGCAATGCTCTTTCTGTATCTGGTATTACTGTGTCCTCATATCCTAAAATTCCTGGAAATGGGTTTTCTTTTGCTTTTATTTTTTTAATAAGATTCTCTCTTATTTCATCCTTAATGGATTTTGGAGTGTAGCCGCTTTTTTTAAGTTCTCCGAGGGTTTTAATTTTTGTCATAAGTAGATTTGCCACAAAGGGACTAAGGCGAAAAGAAGCACAAAGTAATTATGCACTTTTTGTCTTATTATTTTTTAAAGTTAAAGTACCATTCTTTTAATATCATCTTTTATTAATGGCACAGTGAAATTTATTATGTATTCAAGTTTTTTATTTGTTAATCTTAGATAACTGAGTAATTGAGCCTCCCAAACAGGATGATAATTTTCTTGAGCTTTCAATTCAATAATTACTAAATCAGCAATAAGAATATCCAATCTTAGAGCATCTTCAAATCGAATGTTATCATAAATTATCGGCACTTTATTTTGAGTAGTAAAAGGAATTTCTCTTTTTTTAATTCGTAACAAAAACAAGATTCATATACTTTTGCTAAAAGTCCTATTCCCAGGGCTTTGTGTAAATGGTATGCAATATCTATAATCTCTTTGCCTAACCATTCTCTATGTTCTTTTTCAGTATCAACCATAACTTTCTCTTTGAATTCCTTTTTTCAATTTTGATAAATATAGAACAATTTCTTTTGTCTTTTTTTTGTGCATCTTACTGCCTTAGCGTCTTTGTAGCACACCCTTAATAAACCGTCTTCCTTTTCCCACTTTCAAAGTCCTTAAAAATAAATGCACCCAACTTATCCAACGATGCAAAGAAGGCTTTACCATTATTTGTTTCTGTAAACTCTTGTACAAAGCGCTGAAGATATGGGTCGCTAGCTATCATAAAAGTAGTTACAACTATTTTAGCTTTTTTACATTGTGTTGCCAAACTCATACAACGAGTTAAAATCTTTCTATCTACGCCGAAGCTGTTTTTATAATATTGCTTACCTACTTTTAAGCAAGTAGGCTTACCATCTGTAATCATAAAAATTTGCTTGTTGGGGTTGCGCCTGCGACGAAGAATATCCATTGCAAGCTCTAATCCAGCAACCGTATTAGTATGGTAAGGCCCTACTTGTAAATAAGGCAAATCTTTTATTTCTATAGGCCATGCATCGTTGCCAAATACCACAATATCTAATGTGTCTTTTGGATATTTTGTTTTTATTAATTCTGCCAATGCCATGGCTACTTTTTTGGCAGGCGTTATTCTATCTTCACCATACAAAATCATAGAGTGAGAAATGTCAATCATTAA
>JAYUJS010000140.1:0-1294 GCA_043765095.1 Ferruginibacter sp. | reverse complement strand
ATTGGTATTCATTTTAATGGTTATTGATGGGGCAGGCATAATGGATTTGAATCCTTTAATACATATTAAATGGGGAAGCAACTTTACAGCACTTACACTTAGTGGAGATTGGTGGCGCCTTATAACGAGTACATTTATACATTTTGGTATTATTCATATAGTAATGAATATGTATTGCCTCTATACTGTAGGTGTTTATTTAGAACCAATGCTAGGCAAGGTAAAATATTTAACAGCATATTTATGTACAGGTGTGCTAGGAAGTTTGGTAAGTTTATGGTGGCATCTTCCCGAAGGTACGAATTCGGCAGGTGCTTCTGGTGCTGTGTTTGGTATGTATGGTTTGTTTTTGGCGCTGCTTACTACCAACCTTATTCCAAAAGCTGTAAGAGATAGTTTACTAAAAAGTATTGGTATTTTTATATTTTTCAATCTTGCTTATGGTATGAAGGGTGGTGTAGACAACTCAGCACATGTTGGAGGGCTTATAAGTGGTTTTATAATAGGTTATTTATTTGTAATTGGTATAAAAAAAGAAAAGGGTGGATTAAAAGCTATTTGGGTATTGCCTTTTATTATTGCTACTACAATTGGAATTACGTTTTTATACTTAGAAAAAAACAAACAAGATGGGGCTACAAGAAAAGAAATTTTATTAGAAATAAATGAATCTAAATTTAAAGACACAGAAAAATTTAATACCGCTTATAATGAGTTTGTGGAAATTCAAAAAACAGCTGTAGCTGTTGTATATGACTCCGCTTTAGATAAAAGTAATAAAAAAAATAAAATCACATCAGAGGTTTTTCAAGAATGGGATAAAGCAGAAAGTATTTTAAAGAATATGCAAAATATGGATGTGGGTAAAGCAAAGAAAGATAAAGCAACAGTAATTATAAAATATATAGCATTAAGAAAAGAAGAAGCGTTGAATTTCATTGATTACTTAAATGAAAAAGCGGGAGCGGTTGAAAAATTAGATAGCACAAGGGTAAATATTAACCAAATAATGGAAACACTAAAATAAAAAAATATACAGCATGCACCCAAAACAATACCTCGATTTTATACTTAACCCAATGGAAATATTGCGTACAAAAAAAGTATTGCATGTAAACCCAACAGCAGAACCTACTAGAGCAGAACCTACAAAATCTATTATATGTGTGTACGATTTTAATAAAGAAAACGTTGCTGAACATAAAATAAATAAAATAGAAGAAACATATAAATATTTAAAAACAGATACCATTACATGGATAAATATTGATGGGCTTCGCAAAGATGATGTTGA
>JAYUJS010000139.1:0-1295 GCA_043765095.1 Ferruginibacter sp. | reverse complement strand
CCTTTTGTTCTATCATTTAAATCTCCAAATACTTTTTTTACAATATCGGTTAATAGTAAATCTATATCATTTTCAAATCTATCATCTCTATCAATATAGTAATTTGGTCTATCCCCATCTCCATCAATATCAATAGGGTTTCCAATTACAGTTCTTTTTAACCTTGGCAGGTATCTTACTGCAGAGCGTCCATAAAATCCATTTTTAAAATGGTTAAGATATGTATTGTTAGGTTTAATATATTGTACATTAGAACCGTTATCTGCTAAAAAACTAACTTTAAAGTTTTCATTTTTATAATAATAGTATTTGCTTTCTCCTTTAAAATCATATTCATCTTTACTTACTTTATTAATTAATTCAAACGCATCAAAAACACTACTCTTCCCACTCCCATTACTTCCAATAAGCAATACTAGTTTTGCATTGTCAGGTATATCCTGCAATGTTAAATCTGTAAATCTTTTAAAATTTTCTAAACGAAGACTTTTAATTTTCATGGGGTGAAGTTCGATAATTTTTTAATCTCTTCCACAATTTTTCTCTCATTACTCAGCCTAGGCACTTTGTGTTGCCCACCCACTTTACCTTTGCTGCGAAGCCATGCTGTAAATGTACCCTCGGGCATGGCATGTACAACAGGCATACGAAGAGCAATATCTTTTTGCCGTTTGGCTTCGTAATCACTATTTACATTTTTTAATACTGTATCCATTTCTTTGGTAAATAAATCTAAATCAGTTGGTGCTTTATCAAATTCTATCAACCACTCATGTGCACCATTGCTTTGCTTTGTAAAATGTATTGGCGCCGCAGTATAATCTTTTACAATGGCATTTGTTTTTTGTGCAGCGGCGGCTATGGCTTTGTCTGCATTATCCACCATCACTTCTTCGCCAAAGGCATTCATATAATGTTTTAGCCTACCTGTAATTTTTATTTTGTAAGGGTTTAAAGAGGTAAACATCACGGTATCTCCCATAATGTAACGCCACAAGCCACCAGTGGTACTTATTACAATTGCGTAGTTTTTATTTAATGTTACTGTAGTTAAACCCAATGTTTTGGGGTTAGTTTTGCCATATTCTTCTACAGGCATAAACTCAAAAAAAATACCGTGTTCTATAAACAATAGCATACCTTCTTCGTCAGGTTTTTCTTGTGCTGCTATAAAACCTTCGCTTGCATTATATATTTCTAAAAAATTTATTTTTTTTCCAATTATATCTTCAAATTGTTTTCTGTATGGTATAAATGATACACCACCATTTATATACAATTCTAAGTTAGGCCAT
>JAYUJS010000138.1:0-3565 GCA_043765095.1 Ferruginibacter sp. | reverse complement strand
ATTAATTTTTGGTGCTATGCGAAAACCCAACCTAAACTCTACACGAATAATATCGTTTGGTATTATATGTGTAACCGAGTACTCGCTTGTGTACGGGTCATCCATAGTATCTACGTGTACAAACCAATAAATATCTGCACGTTTTGGCTTGCCATTAAGAATGCTGTGCATTATTTTATGCTCTATTTCTTTAGGGTTATCTGCACTGGTAAGATAGACCAAATGGGTAGCGTATTTTGGAATAGATGAGTCATTGCTTAGCTCCTCTAGCTTTGGTATATAATCTTCTACTCGTACAAATTCTACATACCTATTTTTAATTTTTCTTGCTCTATACCACACATACATTACTGCAAAAAGTATACCTCCTACAATTAATGCTACATAACCACCATGAGGAAACTTTTCTAAATTAGCAATAAGGAATGCAAGTTCAATTGTTAAAAAAACAGCTAAGAAAAGATAAATAAGCGTAGCATTTACACGCTTGCTTATGAGATAATTTGCAAATAAAATAGTTGTTGAAAGCATGCATAATGTAATAGCCAAACCATAAGCAGCACCCATTGCACTTGATGTTTTAAAATACAATACTATGCCAACACAGCCTGCAAATAATAAAGTATTTATACCTGGTATATACAATTGTCCTTTTGCCTCTGTAGGAAAATTTATTTTCATTTTTGGCCAAAGATTTAAACGAATGGCTTCTGCTATTAAAGTGAAAGAACCACTTATTAAAGCTTGGCTAGCTATGATGGCAGCTAAGGTAGCAATAACAACGCCTGTTATTAAAAACCAATGTGGCATTAAACTATAAAATGGATTTACCATTTCTACAGCACTAGGAAATTCTTTAGCAAATGCCCCTCCATTTTCTTTTAACAAAGATGTGGTAGCAAAAATTTGATTATTATTATGGCTTAATAAATACGCCCCTTGCCCAAGATAATTTAAGATTAAACATACTTTAACCAATATCCAACTATAGCGTATGTTAGCTTTGCCACAATGCCCAAGGTCGCTATAGAGCGCCTCTGCACCAGTTGTACATAAAAAAACAGCCCCTAATATCCAAAAACCTTTTGGGTATTGTGTTAATAATTTTATACCCCAGTAAGGGTTAAAAGCCTTAAGTATTCCCCAATATTCACTTAAGTGTGCAATGCCTAATACTGCCAACATACCAAACCAAACAATCATAATAGGGCCAAACATTTTGCCTATAGAATTTGTGCCAAACTGCTGCATAAAAAACAATAATGCTAAAATACATAATACAATTATTACAATAGTTTGTGTGGTAATACCTTTAAAGATTGGTATATTATCTAGCCCTTCAATAGCAGATGTAACTGATATGGGTGGCGTAATCATACCGTCGGCAAGAAGAGCTGCTCCGCCTATCATTGCGGGTATTACAAGCCATTTTTTTTGCCTACGAACAAGAGTGTATAAGGCAAATATTCCACCTTCCCCACGGTTGTCTGCTTTTAAAGTAAGTAAAACATATTTTATGGTAGTTTGTAAAGTTAGTGTCCAAATAATACAAGATAAGCCACCTAAAACCAAATCTTGGGTAATGGCTTTTCCATTAATTATTTCACTAAATACATAGAGTGGAGATGTACCAATATCTCCATAAATAATACCCATAGCTATTATTAAACCAGCTGCGGAGACTTTGTTTACATGTTTTGACACGGAAGAAAAATTAATATGAATTGTAGGCTTTTGATGCAACTTACATCCTTTGCAAACTACTGCAAATGTAAAATGATTTGTTATATAAATACCAACAATTTATTTAAAAGATTTATGGGAAAATTTGCATTATTTTGTTATAAATAAAGCAAGCAAATGATACACATTTTTGATGCCTCAAAAGATTATATATTAGAAAACGATGTTGTATTGCTTCGCCCAATGGTAGCAAATGATTATGAATACTTATTACCTTTTGCAATAAATGAACCTGATATCTGGAAGTTTTCGCTAATATCTGCTAGTGGGGAAGAAGGGATGACAAATTACATAAATACAGCATTAGTACAAAGAACCAATGATATTGAGTATGCTTTTATTGTTTTTGATAAGCGTACTCAACAATATGCAGGCAGTACAAGATTTTACGATATACTACTAACAAACCGAACGATGCAGCTTGGGTATACCTGGTATGGCAGCAAGTTTGAAGGCACAGGTTTAAATAAAAATTGTAAGTTATTAATGCTGCAGTTTGCTTTTGAAACATTGGGTATGGAGCGTATTGAATTTAGAGCGGATAATAATAACGAAAGAAGCAAAGCTGCCATGCGTAGCATTGGGTGTGTGGAAGAAGGTGTGCTTCGTAGCCATATACCTACATATACTGGCAAACGAAGAAACAGTATTGTATTGAGTATTTTAAAGAATGAGTGGTATGGTGGTGTGAGGGAGAGGTTGGTAGCAAAAATAAAAAAAGCTTAAAAACATAAATAATTAAAAAGCGCAATCAAAATTGAATGCGCCTTTAAGTTTATAAGAATTATATAATTAGTTAGGTATTTCAGCCACCGTCCAGTTTTTATTTTGTCTATTATATACTATTGTATAATCTTTGCCATGCAATAATTTAAAAGTTCTAAATCTGTTATAATAAGGCAGTTTTATCCACCCACATTAAAATATTTCAAATTTTAAAATAAATGCTTGTCCTGCTTTTATAACTGCCGCTTGATATGTTTTTCCATCATCACTTAGTTGTACAGTTTCATCTTGATTGCTTTGTATGGAAAGTGCAATCCAACTTGGGTCTGTTTGTGGGTTAGTGGGCTCGCTTTGTGTAGTGCTAGTATTTGTAAGGGTGCCAGTATTGACAGTTGTAGGTTTGGGCGGTGGTGGCGGTGCTGTATTGTTACTAGTATTTACTGTAGTAGGTGCATTCCACTTACTACATAGTCGTAATAATGATGCCCCATTTTGTGCGCCATTATGCTTATGCTTGCCCATTTAGTTTTTGCATAGCTATCAATATCTTCTAAAAAATTATTATCATATACAATTAGTCTTTGCCCATTATATATTGTAGTATATGCATTTTGAATACCGTTTTGTTCTTTTAAATTAAAGTTTTGGTCTGTCCAATTTATAATGCCGAGCATACTATTTATTACTTGCTTGGTTTCATATACCGATTGAAATTGATTTTTTAAAGAACGAGGGGGAACAATGTAGCCACATGGCGTTACTCTTTGTGCTAAGGTAGAAGTAAAAAGCCCAAATAAAATTATCAATGTAAAAGCAGCTCTTTTTATTATAAAGTATAATCAAAAAGGCAAAATACATTTAATTTTTAGTTTCTTAAAAATTAACAAAGTAAAATTTTAAAAATACAGTTTGAAATTTGAAAATATTTTTTTGCACATAATAATTAAGAAAATAAGTCGTTATTAATCATTATGGTTACATAAAATAAATACAATAGTATTTACTTTTAATATTATTGAAGAGATAATTTATAATGATGAGCTTATCAAAAATTTGGCATAAAATAAGTAAAAATGGTTGGCATGTGGATTTAACG
>JAYUJS010000137.1:0-1296 GCA_043765095.1 Ferruginibacter sp. | reverse complement strand
GTAGATAGCCTATACCCATTTGTGCACGCTTGTACATGGGCAGTTTGGTAATATCTATATCATTTAAAAAAACTTGTCCCTTATCTGGCTTTACTAACCCAACAACTTGGTAAAAAGAAGTAGTTTTGCCGGCACCGTTTGGCCCAAGCAATCCTACAATTTCTCCTTGGCTCACATTAAAGGAAACATCATTTACAACAGTACGGCTGCCATAAACTTTTACTAAATTTTTAGTTTGTATTGTTAAGTTCAATATAATGTTTATTTTCTACAAATGTACAACAGTTGTTTTTGGCATACAAATGCAAAAAAATTTTAACAGCAAAATACTAAGCCAAGCTTCTATTGTATTTTGCCTTGTAAAAATATTTTTGAAACTTGGCTAGTCGTATACAACATTTACAAAATATCATCCACATTTGTTATTGTACCGTAGCTTATGTAGTTTCGCAAAAACAACTAACACATAAACACCTACACTAGCAAGAGTTTTAGTATGAAAGTAATTGATCATTTAAACAATGCAAAAGACACTGTAATATCTTTTGAAATTTTACCTCCATTAAAAGGAAAAGGTATTCAATCATTATACACTCATTTAGACCCCTTAATGGAGTTAAAGCCATCTTTTATAAATGTTACCTATCATAGAAGTGAGCATGTATTTAAAAAAGCTGCAGATGGTAGTTTTACAAAAGTTATTGTGCGCAAAAGACCAGGCACAGAGTCTATATGTGCAGCTATAATGAATAAGTATAATGTTGATACTGTTCCACATCTTATTTGCGGAGGCTTTAGCATAAATGAAACAGAAGACGCACTTATTAATCTTAACTACTTAGGTATAGATAATGTGCTTGCACTAAGGGGTGATGCAGCAAAAAACGAAAGTACTTTTGAGCCCGAAATAGGGGGGCATTTTTACACTACAGATTTGGTAAAACAAGTACAAAACTTAAACTCTGGTGTATACCAAGAAGAGGACTTAACAAATACCGCAAAAACTAAATTTTGTATAGGTGTAGCAGGATACCCCGAAAAACATTTTGAAGCACCTAATATGGATACTGATTTACAATATCTTAAACAAAAAGTTGAGGCTGGTGCAGATTATATTGTAACACAAATGTTTTTTGACAATGCAAAATATTTTGCTTTTGTAGATGCTTGTAGAGCAATAGGTATAATGGTACCTATTATACCAGGTTTAAAGCCCATATATAATAAAAAGCAACTTACTATGTTGCCAAAAATATTTTCTATAGATTTACCATCAGATTTATCTAATGCTGTAAT
>JAYUJS010000136.1:0-1297 GCA_043765095.1 Ferruginibacter sp. | reverse complement strand
TTAGTTGTTGCTTTATAATTTCTGCATTGCTCAATAATTTTATCTCCACATCTAAGCTTTCTAATTCATTTTCTTGCAAGTTTATTTCTGTAAATTCTTCTAGTAAAAACTTATTATAATCTGCTTCTTTATCTGCATTTTTTTGTTGCAGTCGCAATGTTTCTAATTCATTTTTTATAGTGGTATATTTTGTAAAAACTATTTTTAGTTCTGCTAACAAACTTCCATTATCTGCCAATGCATCTAATACTTCTCTTTGAAAATTTACTGACCCTATTTCTGCTGTATCAAACTGACGATGTAAATCTACTAAGAGGGTAGTTAATTCTTTTAGTTGAGATAAATTTACTGGTGTATCATTTACAAAACTTCTACTTTTGCCTGTGGCAGCTATTTCTCTGCGTATTAGTATTTCATTTTCATTATCTAAATCGTTTGCAATAAAAAACGCTTTAACTATCTCATTATTTTTTATTTTAAAGGATGCTTCTACAATGCATTTTTGGTCTTTGTTTTTAAGTACCGCTACATCTGCACGCTTGCCTAGCACAAGGTCTAGCGCACCCATCAGTATGCTTTTTCCTGCACCAGTTTCTCCAGTTATTATATTTAACTTTTCAGAAAAATTGATGCTCAATTCATCAATAATAGCGTAGTTATGTATTTTTAGTTTTTGTAGCATATATCACTTATTTCCATGGGTTTCACCCATGGTTACTAAAATTAAACACTTTAAGGGTTATATGTAACAAAGATTGTAATAAAATACAAAAGCGCAAAAATAAAAAAAGCCTATAAAAAATTACAGGCATTTTTATCAATTAATTTTTATTTTCTTTTACGAAAACATTTCCCTTACTTTATCAAAAAAAGATTTTTCACTTTTTTCTGGTGCAGGTAAAAAGTTTTTGGAGTCGCTCATTTTTTCCAGCATTTCTTTTTCATCATTACTTACATGCTGCGGTGTCCATATATTTACTTGTATCAATTGGTCGCCTCTTTCATAGCTATTTACATGCGGAAAACCTTTACCTTTTAGCCTAAACATTTTTCCACTTTGGGTACCAGGTGGCACTTTTATTTTTGCCCTTCCATCTATTGTTGGCACTTCTACTTGTGTGCCAAATACGGCATCAGGAAAAGATATGTGCAAGTCGAACCCCACATTTAGCCCATCTCTTGTAAGTTGTGGGTGCGCTTCTTCTTCTATCAATACTATTAAATCTCCGGCACTGCCACCACGTTCCCCTGCATTACCCCTGCCAGTTACGCTCAGTTGCATCCCTTCTTGTACACC
>JAYUJS010000135.1:0-10186 GCA_043765095.1 Ferruginibacter sp. | reverse complement strand
TTTACTAATACTTTAACAACTTTGCTAAATTTAAATACCTTAACAAAATATTAGGCATTATATTAGCATTATTATTCAGCAATCAATTTTATTTGTATAATAAATATTTAAACATTATGGAAACAATTAAACCCAAAATTTTACTATGCGAAGATGATACAAACTTAGGCATGGTATTAAAAAATTACTTAGAGTTAAATGATTATGACGTAACACTTGAAAGAGATGGTAGGCTTGGTCTTGCAGCGTTTCAAAGAGAAAAGTTTGACCTTTGCTTACTAGATGTAATGATGCCTAATATGGATGGGTTTACTGTGGCAGAAGAAATAAGAGATATAAATCCTGATGTGCCCTTATTCTTTTTAAGTGCAAAAACAATGAAAGATGATATTATACAAGGTTATAAACTTGGTGCGGATGATTATATTACGAAGCCTTTTGATAGCGATGTATTGCTACACAAAATAATGGCAATATTAAAAAGAAATGAAGAACTTCATAAAGAAGAAGCAAAGGCTGAATATGATTTAGGAATGTATCATTTTAATCCACGTACTAGGCAGTTATCTAATGTGGAAAAAACACAAGTCCTTTCTCCAAAAGAAAATGAATTATTAAAAATGCTGGCAGAGCATAAAAATGATTTATTGGCAAGGGAAGATGCGCTAAAAAGAATATGGGGTAGCGATACTTATTTTAATGGTAGAAGCATGGATGTTTACATTGCAAAATTGAGAAAATATTTAAAAGAAGATTCCACAATAGAAATTGTAAATGTGCATGGAAATGGATTTAGGTTGGTAGTAACTGAGTAAGATTTTAAAATAATAGATTTAAGATATGATACATATTTTAAAATTTGATAAAAATATAATCTGAAACATTTTAACTTTTATAGTTATTTGAAAGTGTTTCGTTTTTATAAAAATGTACTCATCCATTAATATCTATCTGTTTGCAAAGGCAGATAGATATTTTTATAATACAGCTTATTTTTAAATATAGAATCTATTTAAGTAGCCAACTTAGTCCAATATTAAATGCACTTTTCCTAAAAATGTGTTACTGTTCCCAAATCATACGTATTTCCCTTTTTATTTAAAAAACTTACTTTTTTGTATTGTACAAATAAGTTTATCTTTATTAAAAAGTTATAGAAATACAATATGTTTTTTCGTAGTAATTTTTATTGGAATACTTATTTTGCACCCCAATAAAAAGCAGCTTTAACAAACAAACGTTAAAATACTAATTGTTCCCCCCTTCAAATCTTTAAATTAATACAGCATAAAAATTATTTATTTTTTGGGCCATTTGTTTTTAATGTTAAATAATTATATAATTTACTAAACGTAAATTTGCAGCCTAAATAAAATATTTTTTGCACGATATTATACAATTATTACCAGATAATATTGCCAACCAAATAGCGGCTGGGGAAGTAATACAACGACCAGCTAGTGCTGTAAAGGAACTGTTGGAGAATGCAGTAGATGCTGGCGCAAGTGAAATAAAATTAATTGTAAATGATGCTGGAAAAGCATTGATACAGGTAATAGATAATGGTAAAGGCATGAGCGAAACCGATGCTCGTATGGCTTTTGAAAGACACGCTACTTCTAAGATAAAAAGTATTGATGATTTATTTAGAATAAAAACAATGGGCTTTCGGGGGGAGGCACTTGCTAGTATTGCTGCAGTAGCGCAAGTGGAATTGAAAACAAAGAGAGATGAAGATGAAGTAGGTATTTATATAGAAATAGAAAATAGCCTTGTAAAAAAGCAAGAGCCTATTGCTGCTCCTACTGGTACAAGTATAGCCATGAAAAATTTATTTTTTAATGTGCCTGCTCGTAGAAATTTTTTAAAAAGTAACCCATCAGAACTAAGGCATATTGTAGATGAATTTATAAGAGTAGCTATGGCTTTTCCTGAAATATTTTTTTCGCTTAACTCCAATGGGCAAGAAGTATTTCATTTAGAAAAAGGAACGCTTAAACAACGTATTGTACAAATATTAGGAAATAACTACAATGCAAAATTGGTAAGTGTACAAGAGCGCACAGATTATCTAGATATCTTAGGGTTTGTAGGGAAGCCAGAAACTGCAAAGAAAACGAGAGGAGACCAATACTTTTTCGTAAACAATCGGTTTATAAAAAGTGCTTATTTAAACCATGCGGTAATGAGTGCTTTTTCAGAAATGATATCGAAAGATAGTTTCCCTATGTATACTTTGTTTATAGACCTTGACCCTGCACAACTGGATATAAATGTACACCCTACCAAGCAAGAAATAAAATTTGAAGATGAAAAAATTGTTTATGCATTTGTGCATAGTGCAGTAAAACATGCATTGGCACAATTTAGTATATCTCCTACCTTAGATTTTGAATTAGATGCATCCATCCAAAATTTAGATGCAGTAAATAAACCAATATCGGAAGCTAATAAAAAAGATGCTGCTGCTTCTTCTTTATTTCAAACATTTGCACAAAAAAACCAAGCTCATTTTGTAGAAAAAAAAAGTGAGCTTACTCATTGGAAAGATTTTTATAATAAATCTACCACAAATGGAGATTTAGAAATAGATAAATATTCTACCAATAATACACAAGCAATTCCTGTTTTTGAAAAAAATTTAGATAATGAAAAACCTTGGGAATACAGCGATTTATTGCAAGTACACAATGCATATGTTGTAGTTCAAAATAACAAAGGATACATATTAGTAAATCAACAAAATGCACATGAACGAATTTTGTATGAACGATTTGCCAATGCTATTACTGGCAAATCAATTGCTACACAGCAAAGCCTTTTCCCAAGTACTATTGAATTTGCTCCTGCTGATGTTGTAATAATAAATGAGCTTTTGCCAGATTTAGCTATACTTGGCTATAAGCTAGAACCTTTTGGTAACAACACTTTTGTACTACAAGGCACGCCTGCAGATATGCAGCATTCTAGCGAAATTAATGCAATAGAAAAATTATTAGAACAGTATAAACATTTTAGCAGCGATATGAAATTTTCTAAAAGAGAAAAATTACTACGCTCTATGTCTTTACAACAATCTATAAAAACGGGTACATCATTAACCCAAAAAGAAATGAAACAGTTAACAGAAGATTTGTTTTTGTGTGATACACCTAATGCTACCCCCACAGGTAAACCCACTTACATGAGTTTTAAAAAAGAAGAAATGGATAGAATGTTTGGAAGGTAAATTTGTATTTATTTTAATTGTCAACGTATTTACTTAGATGGTAAATTTATCGTCTAATTCTTTCTCTACCAATAACAACACTAATTTTTAAATTAAAGCTAAAAAAGCCATCAGTATTAGACTCTGTACCACGCTTGCCATCTATACCAGCAATAGATTTATCAATTTGTCTATTGTATAATTGATTAGCCAAAACTGCTTTTTCTGGTGTAAGATTTTGAGCAAATAATGCTGGATCTATGTAACTAGTACTTAAGTCG
Source organism: Ferruginibacter sp. (assembly GCA_043765095.1). Lineage (GTDB taxonomy): Bacteria > Bacteroidota > Bacteroidia > Chitinophagales > Chitinophagaceae > Ferruginibacter. The sequence goes on along the minus strand of JAYUJS010000135.1, from coordinate 6,697 downwards.
TCTAAATAATCTGTAAAAGTATGACGATATACAAACTCACCTCTTAAATTTACAAGTGGCGATAGCTCATATTTAATGCCTGCGCCCCAAGGAATATTAAGTTGATTTAATTTATATTCTTCTCTACCAGCAACCCAGCCTTGTCCCTCAGTATGCAAAGGTTGTAAATCAATCCACCGGTCACTACCTACTAATTTTGTTTGTGGATTAAAAGAGAAATAACCTATACCAGCTAATAAATATGGTGAAAATCTTGGAGGAGTTCTATCTTTAGCAGGCCAGTCTATAAAAATATACATTGGGTGTATTTCTGCTAATAAATTAATATCTGTTATGTAACTTCGAAAATTTAAGTTTCTATTATAACGTTGTTTAGCAATATCAGTTACTCCTTGCAAAACATTATCGTTTCCAGAAATTTGCCCAAATGTTCCTTCCAACCTCAATGTTACTGCATTTTTATACGCAACACTAAAAAATATACCACCACTCAAATTAGTTTTTCCAATATTCAAATCTTTTACAAACTTTGTACCTATTCCTTTACCGCCGCCAATATCTGTTAAGCAGTTCATTGCATTTACTGATATTCCAGCTTCAAACAAAAAAGGGTTATCATAGTATTCCCCATCAAAAAAATAATGTTGTGCGTTAGCTTGTTTTGCTACAAATAGCATAACCGTAAAAAAAGAAGCTATAAAAAGTGCTTTCCTCATTTTTAAAAATTATTATATAGGGTATTTCAGATTATTCGAATATTAAACTGATACAAATTAATGAATTATTTCTGACTTTTTAGGTACACTAACTCATTTTCTTAAAAAATTTACATATAGTTTGCAAACCACATTCTGCACATTTCGGCTTTCTTGCAATGCAAGTATACCTGCCATGCAATATTAACCAATTATGTGCCTTATAAACAAGCTCCGTTGGAAAGTGCTTAATAAGTTGTTTTTCAGTAGCATTTGGAGTTTTGGCTCCTACTGTTAGCCCTATTCTTGCACTCACTCTAAAAACATGTGTATCTACTGCCATGTTGGGTTGCTCATCTATTACAGAGGTTACTACATTTGCTGTTTTTCTTCCTACTCCAGGTAATTCTATTAGCTGTTCCACAATCATTGGTACATCACCATTGTACTTTTCCATTAGTAACTTGCTCATACCTGCAAGATGCTTTGCTTTATTATTAGGAAATGAAACACTTTTTATTAACGTAAATAATTGCTTAATTGTTGCCTTACTCATTGTTTTTGCATCAGGATATTTTGCAAAAATAAATGGCGTAGTAATATTTACCCTTTTATCTGTACACTGCGCAGATAAAATTACTGCTACCAACAACTGAAATGGATTGTCATATAAAAGCTCTGTTTCAGCCTCTGGCGCATGCTCCAAAAAATAATTTATTAAAAAAGAGTATCGTTGTTTTATAGTCATAAAAAAAGCCCGCAATTAGCTACGGGCAAGTTATTTTAATAAGGTTTTAGCTACATATAACCATTTCTATATGCCCTCGTTTACTATAATTAAAAATATTATCCACCGAACGTTGGTCTGGGGATATGAGTTTTATTTTATTAAGACGGTCTTTTGCAATTTTTAATTCATTAAATTTTTCTTGCAATTCCTTATTTGTTTCTAATTCTTGTTTTATATGTTGTTTTCTTTCAGGGCTTCCTTCGTTATATAAATATTGAAGAAGTTCATCCTGCGTTATATTATCCATATTATTTTTTGTTTATAAATAGTAGCATACATTCTTAAACGCAAATATTTATTTCTTATTGTATTGTTTCAAAAAAATTATGGTGTTTTTACTATAAATAACTCTTCATTGTCTTTTTTCATAAAAAAATGCTCCCTTGCATATCGCTCTATAGATTCAGCATCAGATTTTAACAACACTAATTCTTTCCTTGTTTCTTCAATTTGAGTTGTTAAATGTCTTTCGCTTTGTTTTAACTCTTTAAGTTTTTCGGTTCTATTATAAATAATTCCAAAATCTTTTGGGTCAAAAAATGCCATCCATACCAAAAAAGCTGCCATTACAATTAGGTATTTATTTTTTAGATGCTTAAATATGGGTTTGTATTTTTGAGTATCCATAATTCAAATATAAAGAATAGCCACGAATGCACAATTGAAAATAAAATACATTCGTGGTAGAAATAATTTTAATTATTGGTTAATAATTATTTACCAAATTTTACAGTTTTTGAAGGGTAAACGCTACTATCTGCTAGCATTTCCTCAATACGAATAAGTTGGTTGTATTTAGCCATTCTATCGCTACGACTTGCAGAGCCCGTTTTTATTTGCCCACAATTAAGTGCTACAGCTAAATCTGCAATGGTGCTATCTTCCGTTTCTCCACTTCTATGGCTCATGATAGTATTGTATCCTGCATTTTGTGCCATTGATACTGCATTAATAGTTTCTGTAAGCGTACCTATTTGATTTACTTTTACGAGTAATGCATTTGCAATATTTTCAGTTATCCCTCTTTCCAATCTTTCTACATTCGTTACAAATAAATCATCTCCTACTATCTGGCATTTTTTGCCTAAAGAGTCCGTCATCATTTTCCAACCTTTCCAATCATCTTCTGCCATACCATCTTCTATAGATATAATTGGATATTGCTTTACCCAACTTTCCCAATATTGTACTAATTGCTCACTCGTCATTTTCTTTCCATCGCTTTTATGAAAAATGTATTTTTTCTCTTTTGCATTCCACAATTCACTATTGGCGGCATCCATAGCTATTCCTATTTGGCTACCTGTTTTGTAACCTGCTGCTTGTATAGCTGTAAGTACTGTCTCTATTGCTTCTTCGTTGCTTTGTATGTTTGGTGCAAAACCACCTTCATCACCTAAGTTTGTACTAAATCCTTTTTTCTTTAATACTGTTTTTAGAGCATGAAAAATTTCTACACCCCATTGCAAACCTTCGCTAAACGTTTTTGCGCCTACAGGTACCACCATAAATTCTTGAAAATCTATTTTATTATCTGCATGTGCACCACCGTTTAAAATATTCATCATTGGTATAGGCAACACTTTTGCATTTGTACCACCAATGTATCTGTATAATGGAAGATTAGCTTCAAGCGCTGCTGCTTTTGCTACGGCTAAACTTATCGCTAGCATAGCATTTGCGCCCAATTTGCTTTTATTTTTTGTGCCATCAAGCGCAATCATCATTGCATCTATCCCCGTTTGGTCTGCTACATCCCAGCCTAGTAAATTTTCTGCTAAGGTTGTGTTTACATTGTTCACTGCTTTTAATACAGATTTACCACCGTAGTAATTTTTCTTATTGTCACGCAACTCCGCCGCCTCGTGTATGCCTGTGCTTGCGCCACTTGGTACAGCTGCACGGCCTAGGCTTTCATTTTCTGTGAGTACATCCACTTCTATGGTGGGGTTGCCTCTACTGTCTAAAATTTGTCTTGCATGAATGGATGCGATGTAGCTCATTTTTTAATTTGTTTAATGGTTGTATTGATAAATTGTTTTTTGCTTTTAGTTTACAAACTGCTTTTTGTAAACTACAAATAAATTTCGTTCAAATTTACAAAAAAATATTTTCTTTTGTAGGTTGAAATTATCATTACTTGACTCTTAAAAGAAAAGCTATAAAATAATGTAGGATATTTATCTGCAAAATACGGCTAGATTAAATTTTTATCCAAAAATTAGGGCTGTAATACTCACATTTAAAAATTAAACTAATTCTACATAGCTGTTAAGCTCCTAAATACATCTTCCAAACTATTGCTTTCATTTTGCAGAGAAACAATATTCAAATTATTATCAATACTTAGTTGTAGTAGTTGTTTGCGCAACGTTTCTGCATTGGTGGTTTGTATGCGAAAAGTATTGCCACTTGCTGAAATATTTTCTGCTGCCGATAAATTTTCTAACAAAGTCTTATTTACTTCTTCTTGAAATGATACAGATACAAATTGTTGTTGCCCGCTATTTTTTTGTAAGTTTTGTAAACGATCATCTGCCACAATATTTCCTTTGTTGATAATGATTACTCTATCGCAAATGGCTTCTACTTCTTGCAAAATATGAGACGAAAACAAAACTGTTTTATCTCTTGCCAATGCTTTTATTACATTTCTTATTTCTATAATTTGGTTTGGGTCAAGCCCAGATGTTGGCTCATCTAAAATTAATACCTCGGGCTCGTGTATGAGAGCGGCTGCAAGGCCTACACGTTGCTTGTAGCCTTTACTTAATTGTCCAATTTTTTTATTGGCCTCTAATGAAAGCCCAACGGTATTTATAATTTCTTCCGTTCTTGCTATTATATTTTTTATTTGATGTACACCTGCTACAAAATGCAAATACTCTCTTACATACATTTCAAAGTATAAAGGATTTGCTTCTGGCAAATACCCAATTTTTTTCTTACTCTCAATATTTTCTTTGCTTACTTTAATACCGCCTACGTTTATGCTTCCAGCATCTGCATCTAAATAACCTGTAATCATTTTCATGGTGGTACTTTTGCCTGCACCATTTGGCCCAAGAAAACCCACAATTTCTCCTTTCGCTACATTAAATGAAATATTGTTTACGGCTTTTTGTGTGCCGTATGTTTTGGAGAGGTTGGTGATGGAGATAGACATGAGATGTTAGTTTTTAGATACAAGATTAATTTCTATATATTTTTTAGTTCTTTTTCTAATTGTGCAATAGTCGGTAATTCAGATTTTATATTCTTTGGTATAGATTTAATAAAATCGTACTGTGCAATACCAATTGGTTTTGTTAAACCTCGTACCGCATACTCAGCAGTTACATTATCTTTTTCTTTACACAGTATAATTCCTATTGTGGCTCCAAGGAATTTGTGTTATGAATTTTAATGTCCTTGGTATTGTTAATTTCAATTGTCCAACCACTGGCTGGACTTGTATGATTTTTTTATTTTTTGAATTTTGTAATTGACCAACCACTGGCTGGACTTTTGTACCTGAGTAAAATAAAAATAGTTTTTTACAGTTAAAAAGATTTGTTCTGGAAAAGCCTTTCATATAAGGGAAAGCTTTTTTCAAATCTAATGAAAGCTGCTCTATTACTGCATCGCCCCATAAATGTTGTTTTTGTTTTTGTACAATCATTTGCCCCAATTGCCAATACATTAACAACAAATGTTCATTAACAGATAAAGCAGCTTTAGACTTTGCAAGTGCTACAATATCTTTTATTTCTTTTAGCCAATACTTATAAGGTGGCGTTAATTTCATTAATTTCTAAAAACTTTTTAGTTATAAATAAAAATAAGCATAATGCTAAAAATATTTATCACTATGCTTATAAAATTATTATTTCTTTTGTTTTTTACATTTCTAATTTGCACCACTACTCCCTTCTTCCTTCCTCGGTTGCTGTGGGCCACGGTTTTGTTGTGGTGGTTTTGAGCCTTGTGGGCGGTTTCTATTTTGCGGTGGCCTACCTTCTTGGTTTTGTTGTGCTGGGCGTGGCCCTTGTTGCTGCGGCCCTTTGTTTTGAGGTGTGCGTTGTTGTTGTGCAGGTCGTTGCTCATTTTGGTTTCCACCTTGCTGTGGCCTACGCTGTTGTTGGTTTTGTTGCTGTGGCCTTTGCTGGTTTTGTTGTTGGCTACGCTCTTTGTCTCTACGCTTACGAGTGGTTTTTTCCAAACTTTGCAAACTTATTTGTCCTACAATATCTGCATACTCTGGTTCTATTTCTTTTGGCTTGCTGGTGGCTACTTCTGCTACTTCTAATTCTTCGGGTTTTATGCCATCACGGTTTTGTGCTTTTATTTTTTTTACCGTTTCTAATGTGAGAGGGTAATGGTTGCCACCACCTGCCATCGAATACCACATTAGGTTTTTAAAAATATCTTTCTTTACCAAAAATGCCCTGCCTTTTGCAGTTTCTAAAGTATCTGCATCCGTTGGGAAAAATTGTAACGCATCCATATAAGTATCTAACTCAAAATTTAAACAACATTTTAGTCGTCCACACTGGCCGCTTAATTTTGTTTGGTTGATACTTAAATTTTGATAACGAGCTGCATTTGTATTAACACTTTTAAAATCGGTAAGCCATGTAGCACAACACAACTCACGGCCGCAAGAGCCTATTCCGCCTACTTTCCCTGCTTCTTGCCTTGCACCTATTTGGCGCATTTCTACTTTTACTTTAAACTCGCCTGCATATAATTTTATAAGCTCACGAAAATCTACTCTATCATCTGCTATGTAAAAAAAAGTGGCTTTTCTGCCATCGGCTTGCACTTCTACCTCTGCCATTTTTAATTCTAAATTTAATACACGAGCCATGGCACGACTACGTATGAGCACTTGCGCCTCCCGGGCTTTGCTTTCTTGCATTTTGGCAAGGTCGCTTTCGGTAGCACGGCGTAGTATCTTTTTTATATCGGGGCTTTTTTCGTCAATATTATTTTTCTTTAATTGAAGACGCACCAACTCTCCTGTAAGATTTACCATGCCTACATCGAAACCGTTCACGCCTTCTAGTGCTACCATTTCGCCTTTTTCAAAATAGTGTAGGGTGGTATTTTTAAAGTAATCTTTGCGGCTGCCATTGTTGAAACTTATTTCTACAATTCTGCAATTACTTTCAGGGTCTGCAAAGGGTAGGTTTGCTAACCAATCGTGTACATTCATTCTATTACAAGCACC
>JAYUJS010000134.1:0-10193 GCA_043765095.1 Ferruginibacter sp. | reverse complement strand
CTCCTGTAAGCCACGAGCTTACCATACCGCCAATTGAATTTGTGGCTAAAGAAAACGTATTAAACCCTTGTTGGTTAGAAATAAATTGACTAAATAATAATAAACTTGCTACCTGCTTATTCATCTCATTTGGGTCATTTTTAAAATCAGCTAACTTTTTTGTTGCAAAATTATTTTTATTTAATCCGCTTTTTTCTTCTAATAAAATATCAAAGCTTACGTCAGGTTTTTTTAAAGTACCTGTAAGGCTAGATTTTATTATAATATCTTCTTGTTTTCTTTTTTCATCAGCATTAATATTACCCATATTACTTAAGAGCCCCGACATATCTACATTTACAGCCTTGTATATAGCTGCAATATCTATAATGGCAAGCAGTGGGTCTCCATTCCAAGTTATCGTACTTCCTTTTGTAAGCTCGAAAGGCTTTTTTATTAATCCTTGAAAATTAAAAACATATTTTCCTTCAGTTAATTCATACTTGCCATTAATATTTAAGTCTTCATTAGTACCCACTTTTATTTTCAAATTTCCTTTCCCTTCTGCTTTTATAATATCTCCTGTTTCTTCATCTAGTATAACATCTATTTTGCATGCTGGGTTAGCAATAAGGTCTAAATTTACTATAAGATTACTTCCTGCTTTTCCTTTGTTATCTACCTCCATTAGTTTTCCAAATGGTACAAAATCTATATAGTTTATTCCATTCGCTTCTTTTGTATCCCCAGTAGATAAATACACATGGCTACTATCTACAGTACTTGGCTCTCCATCTATATTCATTTTCATATTAGAAACATCACCATCAAGTGTCATCGTTGCATTGCCTATTACTTTTCCATAAAAACGACTATTATCTTTTTTACCTGTATTTAATAACAGCATTCTCTTTGCAGCAAAACTTACTTTGTCAAAAGAAAAATCATCAAAAAATGAATGATAAATTTTCCCATAAACTTCGCCTTCATTGCCTAATGTATCTTTTACTTTAAGCCCATCTAAGTTTATTATACCATCACTAAATTTTATTACCTGCTTGTCTATATTGTATCGCACTTGTGTAAAACCTATTTTTACACTTCCATTATTTATTGTTGGGTTACCAATTATTTGCAACTTTTTATTTACCTGCTTTATATTAATTTTTCCAACAGCACTTCCATTTATATCACTAAATACCGAAGTTAAATATGGCTTTAAAATATCTAAATCAAAACCTCCAATATCTGAATTAATTTCTAAAGAGTTTTCAGTAGTATCTTTATAATTATACTTACCATTTATAGCTGCATTGTATTTTTTTTCATTGGTTTGTAGCTTCCAATTTATTGCACCTGTATTAGTATTTACATCCGCTTCTATTTCTTCTTTGCCTAAATATTTATCATTTAGCACAAAATCACTTACGCTACCTTTAAAATCTAATAACTGTTTTTTAAAAATATCTTTTACGGTTAAAATACCTGTTACACTTCCTTTTAGTTTTAGGCTTTTTGGTAGTACAAATGCAAAATCTTCTACCGATATATTTGTAAGTTTTGCTACTAGCTGTATATCGTTACCACCATTATCTTCCAACTCCGTCTTCAATACTAGCGCTTGGTCTTTGTGAAAAAACTTTACTTCACTTGCATCTATAAAATTATTTTGTAGGGTAAGTTCTCCATCTTTGTCTAACTCCCATTTTTTATCATTTATTACAAATGATGATGGGTAAAAATGAATTTTTACTCCATCTTTCATAGACAAAATACTAGCATTCAATTCCGCATCTCCAAATATTTCACTTGCACTTGTATTTAATTTTATAAGTGATAAATCATTATTGGTAGTAATATTTATTTTAGAATTTGGCAAATGAAATTCGTCATTTATAAACACATCTTCTACCGCCACATCTGTAACCAATGTATCACTATTACTTTTACTGTTTACCAATACATTTTTAAATACTTTTTGGTCATAGCTAAATTCTGGCACTACTATATCAAACGCAATATCATTTTTTTGCAAGTTAAAACTTCCGCTAGCATTAGTATTATCAAAGCCTCCAATTTTTTTATTTAACAATTTTATATAGCCATCTGCATTATTGGTTTTTATAGAAAATGTAAAATCTTGGGTGCGTTTTACAATACTATTTGGTGCTTTTATATATGTTGGGTAGTATTTGGAAAGCATCAACCGTACTGCATTTGGTAGTTCAGCAATATTAAATTTGCCAGCAATATTAGCATCAAGCTCATTTGTTTTTACTGTTAATGATTTTTTGCCAGCAATCATTTCAGAGTTTACATTTAGGTAATCAAATGAAAGTTTATTATCTTCTTGCTGGAGGCTTGCATTTTTTACGGTAGCAGTTCCTAAAAAATTATCAATGTTATTACCACTAAAATTTACATCAAAATCGCCAAGTAAATTAAATTTATCTGAGGTTAGACCTAGGCTTTTCAAATCTGCTTTTTCAACTTTTGCTTGCAGTTTAAACCCTGGGTTTTTTTCTAAAAAATTTATACTCCCATCAAGTTTTGATATTTTTAAATTAGGGTCATCAATTGAAAAATGTCCATCAAATAATTTTTTTTCAATACGGCCATCTACATCAATATTTTTATAATTATATCCATTCAATTCTACCGAGCTTACTTTACCTTTAATTTTTTCCTTAAGTTCATTTAATTCAAATCCTACACCATCAATCTTTACATCCAAAGCTACGGCGCCGATCGTATTTTCATTTATAAACTGGCCTAGTTTAAACCCAGTACTTGCAATGCTGCCTGCATATTTTGCAGGGTTACCATAAGGCGTTTTCATATTTACATCCGCTTTTACATTTCCCAATGCGGTATTAAACGTTCCAAAAGCTACAAAGTCATTTATGAACCCTACAAAATTGCCTACAAAAGATATTGCCCCTAGTTTTGCTATAGCAGGCTGTTGTATATTTTTTACAGTTGGTACAAAACTAACAATGTCTGCATAGGTTGTATTTAATTCTTTCGATTCAAAATCTATAAACGTACTATTTATATCTGGTAAGCCTCGCATAGCAAAGTTCCCTTCAAGAAAAGTTTTGCCACTGCTAAGTTTCATATCCTTTGCACTAAAATTATCCAAAGCACCTTTTACATTTCCATCAATATTTAAAACTCTTTTCCATGTGCTAAGTGTAGGTGCAAATATTGCAAGGTCATCGCTATTTATGCTGCTATTTCTAAAGCGCCCTTCCAATTTTACTTTGTGTAAAAAATCAGCAAAATCTTCATTAAAGACATCGTACTTCATAGCATAATAACTTCCAATTTTACTTCTATTCGTATGCAAATCAAGGCTATCAAACTCCATAATATCTGGTGTAAATTTAACTATGCTTTGTAGTTTTTTCACATCTAGTCCACTACGCTCTTTTGTTGTTAATAGCAATTTTACTTGTAAGGTGTCGTGTATGAATGATAGATTTTTAAACGTACCATTTATATTATTAAAAAAAAGATGTTCTCCTTCAAACCTATTTGGCAGAGGCAAAGCATCTGTTTTAGCATCGTTTTTATAAGTCCCATCTTTTAAATCTAACCTCTCTAATTTTATTTCCCAACCTTCATTATTCCACTTAAATTCTGTTGGTATTTTTATTTTCGGCGGGTTGTGTAAAATGTTGTTTAAAGGCCGTTTTCCATCATAACTATTTTGAGAAAACAATGGCTTTTCTAAATGTATTTCCTTAATATGTATTTTTTTATTTTTTAGGTCTACAAGGTCCGTAGTTACATCCATCTTTCCTAGGTTTACTAACATATCATCTCCAAGCCATTTGTCAATTTTACTAAATCTTATGTTACTTACATGCAGCTCTTTTAAATCTATAGCTACAGGTTTACTTGCAGTGTTATTCTTTTTAGGGCTTGAAAACAAATTTTCTATAAATTTATAATTCCAAACAGAGTCGCTTCTATGTAGTTTTATTACAACATCATCCAGCCCTACATTTTCTAAATTTATTTTATCTTTTAAAAAAAACCAATCATTTATATTTCCTTTTATAGTACCTGCATAAAGCAGTGTATCTTTTTGTAAATCCTCTATCATTACACCTTCTACTAGTACTTTATTAAAAAATTGTACGTTTACACCTTTTACAGATACTTTAGTATGCAACTCCTCCGACAACCTGCCAGCAACTTCTTTTACAAGCCAAGTTTGCACAGCAGAAAACCGTAAAAGGGCTAATAAAATAAAAAAAAACAAAAGTGGAACGAGAAATAACAGTTTTCTTTTATATTTCTTAAATACCAAAAACCAAATAGCTACCCAATCAATAAGTAAAAAATAAAAAATAAATTTATTATTAGGATAAATAAAATAGCATACAGCGCCTAGCACCATCCAAAAGATAATTGCAATCAGTATATACCATAATATTTTAAAAAGATTACGCAGTTTATAAATTTAAGGGTAAAAATAGCTAATCTACTGCTATAAGCAATTTACTTATCGCAATTTTATGATTTTAAACAAATAATAAATATTATTTTGGTAAATAATCACTAAAAAAAATAGAACTTAAGCTTTAGCTATTTTGTTGTACTTATCATTGATAATTCATTTTACTATATGGAGTACTTTTACACTTAAGCTAATGTTTTCTGTTATTAAAAAGCAAACGATTTTCTGTATTTTTCTCAATTTAGTTTATTTTTAAAAGCAAATAGAAGTTTTTATTTTTATCAAAAACTTTTCATTTTCTTTGTAATTAATGGCAATATTTTTAACTTCTCTCAACAGCGGTAGCAATGGTAATTGCTACTACATAGGCAATGAAACAGAAGCTGTTTTAATAGATGCAGGGTTGAGTTGTAAAGAAACCGAGCGTCGCATGCATAGGCTTGGGCTAAGTATGAAAAATGTAAAAGCTATTTTTGTAAGCCACGAGCATATCGATCATGTGCGTGGGTTGGCTGGCCTTGCAGATAAGTACAATATGCCTGTGTACGTAACAGCTGCTACACAAAAAGGTTGTTATCATTTAAATAATAACCATGCTATTTCTTTTGATGCATTTGTGCCAATAAAAGTAGATTCACTAAGCATTACAGCCTTTCCAAAATTTCATGATGCAGCAGATGCGCATAGTTTTATAATTACTTGCAACGAAATAACGGTAGGTGTTTTTACAGATATTGGTAAGCCTTGTAAAAATTTAATATATTATTTTAAACAATGCCATGCTGCTTTTTTAGAAGCCAACTACGATACTGAAATGCTAGTAAACGGCAACTACCCATCATTTTTAAAACAAAGAATTAGTGGGGGAGTGGGGCACCTTAGCAATGCACAAGCATTGGATGTTTTTGTAAAACATAGACCAACATTTATGAGCCACCTTTTGTTGGCACATTTGTCTAAAGATAATAATGATGTGGCTTTGGTACAAAAAATATTTGAAGCAGTTGATAAAAATATTTGTGTAAAGGTGGCTAGTAGAGAAGAAGAAATACCTGTAATTATTTTAAATAATCAACATCGAATTTCAAGGACGGTTATTTTTAAAAGAAGAAAATTATTGAAGAATGAAATGCAGTTGAGTTTATTTTAGTTAATTTTTTTAAATTAATATTTTCAGGAGCAATTATTTGTTTTTTAAACTTTGAACCTAAAATCTTGAACCTTCATATTTCTTCCAGCATCTTCACAACCCCTTCATTTTTCAAAATCAAATATCCCAACCTATCATTGCTTATGCCTTCTCTTAATTGATAGCTAAAACTTAGTTGATCATCTATTACCGTAGTTTCAAAATAATTAAAACAAATATTAGGGTGCTTTTTTAGGTCGTTTCCTATTTCGTATAAATGTGTGGAGAGAATAAAAATGGAACTTTTTATTTTTAACAATCCTTCTATAACAGTACTGCTGCATTTCATGGCATCTTGCACATTGGTGCCTTTAAAAAGTTCATCAATAAGTATTAACCATTTTTTACCATTGTTTACTTTTTGTACGGTGGCTTTTATCCTTTGCACTTCGTTAAAAAAATAACTTTCGCCTTTGGCAATGTTGTCTATCACATTTATATTGCTAAGAATGCCATCAAAAAAAGACAATTTCATTTGTGCAGCAGGTACGCCCATGCCCGTATGAGCTAGGTATACAGCCGTGCCACAAGCTTTTATAAAAGTACTTTTGCCAGCCATATTTGCACCAGTAAGAAATAAAAAATTGGTAGCTTCGTTTAGCAATACATTATAAGCAACTGGGTTTTGTAGCATTAAGTTATAAAGATTTCTTGCTTCTATGTGAGGTAAATCACTTTCTATAAAATGCGGCATACATAAGTTATATTTTTCAATTGCAATAGCCATACTATGCCATGCATCTAATTTGCAAAAGATATGTAACAACTCATAAAAATTAATTTTGTACCTATATTTAAAAAAATGTGCAAGTTCTAACATTTCTGCTGGCATTAAATCGCTTGCTTTATTTTTTGTAGCAATAATATTTAAAGTTGGTTTATTTAAAATTCTTTCTGCTTCTTGCAAAGCATCTTTTAATAGTTGGGGTGTTTTATCATTTAGAAAACTAGCCACTACATGCTGCATACCTTTAATAAAATTAAAAAAATGCAGCACAGAGTATTTTACTAAAGTATAATCATGCCCATGAAATAATTTATAACTAAAAGCATCTATAGAAGATGGTTTTGAAGGGATTGCATCTATATGAGAATCGTAAAACTTTTCTATTACCATTACCGTACCATTGGTAATAATGAACGGCCATTTTGCTTTATTTTTTTTTATAAAAAGTATTGTTTGCTGTACATTATTTATATTAGCAATATCTGATAATGGGTATAATAAATTAGTTCTAAGTTGTTCTCTACCTCTTGCAGTAACAGTAAAATTTATTTTATTGAAAATAGAAAATTCCTCTTCTCTATCTACAATAACGAGGTCAGTAAGGGTAGTTTTGTCTATCTCCATTTTTAGTATTTAGTAATTAGTACTTTGTATTGAGATGGTCTCTGATACTTTTTAGTTTCTACTAGTATAGGGTATTTAGATAGTTTTTGATGCTTTTTAGTTTGTTATAGTGCACATTACTATTTTGCTTTTTATTCGGATTGCATTTGTGCTTCAATATTTTTTAAATTTAATTTACCAGTCTAAATGTGGAGTTTTCTATACCATTTCTTTTAGATGCATTCCACTTTTATTTTCCATAATTCTTTCTCAAATTTAATGGTCTAGTCTAAATGCTGAATACTAAATACTATCATTCCAAATCGTTCAAATACATTTGCAAATCTGCTTCTGATTTTACGAGTACATCTCTTGCTTTGCTTCCTAGATTTGCGCCTACAATGCCCGCTGCTTCTAGCTGATCCATAAGTCTGCCAGCTCTGTTGTATCCTAGTTTAAGTTTTCTTTGTAGCAATGAAGTGCTTCCACTCTGGCTCATCACAATTAATTTTGCAGCTTCATCAAAAAGTGAATCTTTATTGTTTACATCAAAATCTTTGCTACTCATTTCTTTTTCATCTACATATTCTGGTAGCATAAATGCATCGGGATATCCTCTTTGCGAACCAATAAAATCTACAATTTTATCTACCTCAGGTGTGTCTACAAAGGCACATTGAAGTCTTACCAGCTCACCATTATAACTAATGAGCATATCACCTTTTCCAATTAATTGTTCTGCCCCCCCAATATCTAATATGGTGCGGCTATCTATTTTGCTACTTACTTTAAAAGCAATACGTGCTGGAAAGTTTGCTTTAATAGTACCCGTAATAATATTTACAGAAGGTCTTTGTGTAGCAATAATTAAATGTATACCAATAGCCCTTGCAAGCTGCGCTAGGCGGGCAATAGGCATCTCAACTTCTTTACCCGCTGTCATTATTAAATCTGCAAACTCATCTACCACCAATACAATAAATGGCAAAAACTGATGCCCGTTTTCAGGGTTTAATTTTCTTGCTATAAATTTTTCATTGTACTCTCTTATATTTCTACAACCAGCTTCTTTTAAAAGGTCATAGCGATTATCCATTTCTATGCATAGCGCATTTAAGGTATGTACCACTTTTTTGGTATCAGTAATAATACTTTCGTCTTCGCCTGGTAGTTTTGCTAAAAAATGTTTTTCAATAGTTTTATAAATACTTAGCTCTACTTTTTTAGGATCTACCAATACAAATTTTAATTGTGATGGATGTTTTTTGTATAATAGCGAAACCAAAATAGCATTTAACCCCACAGATTTACCTTGCCCAGTAGCACCTGCCATTAGTAAATGCGGCATACTTGCAAGGTCCACTACAAAATGTGAATTATCAATTCTTTTGCCAATTGCTATTGGTAAAGAAAAGGCACTTTTTGTAAATTTTTCATCGTCTAACAAGGTACGCATACTTACCATAGTTTTACGAGTATTGGGTACTTCTATACCTATTGTACCCTTGCCAGGTATTGGTGCAATAATACGAATACCAAGCGCAGCAAGGCTTAAGGCAATATCATCTTCTAAATTTTTTATACGACTTATACGTACACCTGGTGCTGGTATAATTTCATAAAGCGTTACGGTTGGGCCTACAGTTGCAGATATTTTTTGAATTTCAATATCATAATTTTTAAGTGTACTTATAATTTGATTTTTATTATTTTCTAATTCTTGTGGGTCTTGTACTATTTTTTCACTACCATGGCTTTCTAATAATTCTACTGATGGGTATATATAATCTCTTAAATCTAAAATGGGGTCATAGGGGCTTAAATTTTTTACATCAGCTGCTGTTTTTTTTGGTAAAATTTCTTCTTCAATTTCTTCGGGTACAGTCTTTACTTCTAGCGTAAGGTCGGGTGTAGGTAAACTATTTTTCTTAGGAGGCATTATTGATACAAACTTATCATCTTCATTTTCTTCTGTAGCTAACTCATCTTTTTTTTGTTCAAAAATGCCTCCTGTTTTTTTAGCTGGTATAATAAAAGTATCTACAATTCTTGCTCCCCTTTTTTCTTCTTCTTCTATTTCGTTTATGGTAAGTGTATGGTCAAATTTTGGGGTAAGGTCTTGTATGCTTTGTATACCTGCATTACCAGTAAGCATATTGCCTGATGCTACTATATTTTTTTCTTCAAAAAATTCGTCTTCATTAAATTCTTTTTCTAATAATGACTCATCTAATACTGGTGCAAGTGCTTCTTCTTTTGAAGGTAATAAAGTGGTTTTTGACGGCATTTTAAAACTCGGGTTAAAACGCCAAATAACATAAGCTAAGAATGCAACTAGTATAAGAGCAATAGCACCAATTTTGCCAATTATATGGTATAAGAAATCTCTTATCATATCTCCTACGGCACCACCCCAAGCAAAATCACTACCCTGCATTATTACAGCTGCCGACACACTTATCAATGGCAACCCTACTACTAAATATTTTACATTTTTTAATACTGAAAATACTTTTTTGCCAAAAAATAAATTGATACCTACAATAAAAAAGAAAGTGCAAAACAAAAAGGAAGCTACACCAAACCCTTTATAAATAAGTAGGTGAGAAATGAATGCCCCAAAAGACCCCATTAAATTAGATAATTTGGTATTAGTACCTAGTAGTAATTTATAACCCTCTGCAAAAACTTTATCTTGGTCATCTTCCCAAGTAAATAAGTAAGAAGTAAATGCTATAAAAAAAAGAAAGGAAAGCAGCAAAAAAATACTGCCTGCAATTTTGTGCGTACGCTCATCATGTATTAGTTTTTTTATATCTACCGTTTCTTCTTTCTCTTGTTTTAAAGCGTCTGCCGCTTTAGTAATTTTTTTTATTGGTTTTATTTTTTCTGCCATGGGGGATAAAGATAATAAAAAAGAGAGTTTTGAATGAGTAAAAATAAATTTGATTAAAAGTTGTGAAAATAATAGGCAGGATTTATTAAAAATTATTAACTATGTGTATGAATTTTAATGAAATAACAAGCATAAATAAAGAGGTTTTAAATGGACAACCAGTGTTTGTAAGTACAAGAGTACCTGTGGAAATTTTGTTTGACTATTTGGAAGCTGGTATTTCTTTAAACGAATTTTTAGAAGATTTTCCATCTGTTTCTAAGGCACAAGCAAATGATATGTTAGATGTAGCGAGTAAACTTATTAATACAAAAAACGCTGCAAAACTTTA
>JAYUJS010000133.1:0-1300 GCA_043765095.1 Ferruginibacter sp. | reverse complement strand
AATAAAATATTTAGCATATTTTATCAAAAATAATAATGACTAATATTGGCAGTAAAAAAATGGGTGTGTTAGAATCTAAAATTTAAAAAAATTAAAATTTGCTTTAATCAATTTTAATATCTGCTAATTCCTTTATAGCATCGGGATCTAAATCGTATTTATTTTTTTTAGCTATTTTAAAAAACTCATTTGCATTATAGCCTTTGTTGTTTGCTTGCATATATTTCCCCATCCAAAAAGATTCTAAGCCTTCTAATGGTTTGCCTGATACATTTTTTTTATAAATTTCATTTGCCTCTGCAAGTTTATTTTTTTTTAGTAACGCATAAACATACCAAGCATTTGTTTGTGCTGTATTTCTACTTTTAAGTTCTTGTATAGCTATTTCTACTGCTTTATTAGGTTCATTTAAAAATGAAGTATATAATTGTATCAAATATTTATTGTACATATTGCCGTAGTTTTTATTGCTTGCAATTGTAACAAATTCTGTTGCATATTTTTTAGCAGAACTGCTATCGCCACTTTGTATATGAAGTTGAGCTAGTTTAAAAATTACATCTGGTTGTTTGGCTTTTGATTTTACAAACTGAAATACTTTTTCTGCTAACGTATCATTTTCATCATGTAACATAACAATTGTGCCTAAACCTAACAAGCTGTGTAAGTCAGTGTTATTAAGGTTTATAGATTGCAAGTATAATTCTTTTGCTTTTTTTACATCTCCGCTGTGCAAAAATAAATCTGCCGTATTAGAAATAGCCGATTGTGCTAAAGGGATATTTTTCGCTTGCATTGCAATATTAGCTGCTGCTTGCATATTGGCTAAAGCACTATCTACATTACCTTTGTAATGAAATGATTTTGCATTGCGAAACATAAAATTATAATCTTTATAATTTTTTATTTTTGCCAATTCGTAAAATGCTAACGTTATATTTCCTGTTTCAAAATACACATCAAATGATAAGGCTGATTTTTCATAAGCACCAATTCCAATTCTATTTGCTTGTTGCAAAAAGCTATCTGCTGCTATAAATTTATGCTGCATTAATGATGTACTTATTTGAGAAATTTTATAAGAAGCATCTTTACCATCAAAATGTTTATCTAGTAATTGTAAAATACTATCAGCTGCTAAAAGGTCATTAATATCTCCTTGCAACTTGAATCTTTGTGTAAGTGCAGCAGCATATTTTGACATATTTACTGCATCAATATTTTTTGCATCTATTCTAGTTTTCCAGAATAATAAATCTTCTTCATTTTCTTTTAAGGTAGGGGAGGGCTTGTAATTTTT
>JAYUJS010000132.1:0-1301 GCA_043765095.1 Ferruginibacter sp. | reverse complement strand
GGTATTTTAATAAATAACTTTTCTATAAGTAGTGATACCGCAAGTATTGTAATAAAAAGCCAGCAACTTTTACCAAATAGTCCTATTGATATTGACATAAATAATTTCAATCTAAAAAGTATAAGTTCCATTGTAAACAAGGATACAGTTTTTATTGCTGGCATTTTAGATATGAAAGCAACTTTTGGTAATTTTAAGAAAACGTTTCCATCATTTACAGGAAATGCAACTATCAATGATGTAAAATTTAAACAAAACTCAGTTGGCAATATTGCTTTTAATGCAAAAAAAATTACTGATAATAATATGGCTGCTAATGTAGCCTTAACAGGGTTTGGTAATAATGTAGAAGTAAAAGGAAATTATTATCTAAATGATAATAGCAAACAATTTGATGCGGAAGTACAAATAAAAAAACTTAGTTTTAAAACATTGGAAATATTTTCTAATGGGCAACTTCAAAATACTACTGGTGCAATTAATGGTGATATAATTGTAAATGGAAAATTTTCAGAACCACATTGGAATGGAGAAATTAATTTCGATACCGTAAAATTTGTATTAACACAACTTGGCACTCCATACAAAATAGATAAACAAAAAATTGTTCTTGATTATCCGGTCATTACTTTTCCAAAATTTACTTTTACTGATTCAATAAACAATGCGTTGATCATAGATGGGAAAATTTTATCAAAAAGTATTATGGATTATGACTTAGGATTAAACATAAATGCAAAAGAATTTATAGTTGTGAATGCAAAAAAAGTGGTTAACAGCCAAGTGTATGGCTATGCAGCTGTATATGTAGATATAGGTTTGACGGGCAATACAGCGTTTCCTAAAATAGAAGGTGAAATAATTGTGAACAGTAAAAGTGATTTAAAAATTGTATTGCCACAAACTGGATATAGTAAAAACGATGGAAAAACGATTGTACGCTTTGTAGATATAGATACGTTTAAATTTGAAAAACCAAACACAGGTTTTGAGCCTGCAATTATAGCAAATGTGGCTTTTGCAAAATTTATAAATTATAATTTGAATGTAGAAGTTACGAAAAATGCTGCACTTACAATTTTAATAGACCCAACCACAGGAGATGAAATAAAAGTACAAGGTGATGCAAGATTGAATATTGGAGTTGACCCTGGAGGAAATTTAATAATAGCAGGTATGTATGATTTAGAAAAAGGTTATTACGATTTGCATTACCAAATATTACAAAGAAAATTTAATTTAATAAAAGGAAGTACTATAACTTTTGCAGGTGCTGCATTAAATGCTAACATAAATATTAC
>JAYUJS010000131.1:0-1301 GCA_043765095.1 Ferruginibacter sp. | reverse complement strand
ATGATGCTTCTGGGTATTCTATCATTGATTTTAATAAATATTCAATGCTATAATCAAAAATCATATCGTCAGAATCAACAGTTATGATATATTCTCCTAAAGCAAGAGATACAGCTTTATTTCTATTTGCAAATTGCCCTAAATTTTTTTCATTTTTAATTACTCTTAATCTATTATCAAGCTTTGCATATTTTTGCGCTATAGAAACTGTATTATCTGTAGAAAAATCATCAATAACAATTAATTCAAAATTTTTATATGATGAAGTAAGTACACTTTCAATTGCTTCTGCAATAAATTCTTCTCTATTAAAAGCAGTCATTAAAACGCTTACTATCATATTATTCATCTAATTTTTTCTTAGATTTTTCGTAACAAAATTGGGAATAAATGGATTATCTAATCTACTACCATAAATTTTTTTAGCATGTTTTTTTTTACTTGTTTTTGAAATTTCAATAATATTTTCTTCAATTATAAATGTATTTAAAATAGGTTGAAACATTTTTTTTGAAAACTCAATACAATTATTTCGCATTCGTTTAGCATCAACTTCATTTTTTATCAAAAACTCTATTTTATTTGCATAAGCAAGTGAATCATCAATTTTTATTTTAAAACCAGTCACATTTTCCATTACTAATTCTTGAATTCCTCCATCTAAATTTGAAACTAAAGGAATTACTCCACATTTCATTGCTTCAATTATTGATACTGGCATTCCTTCTGCTTTAGATGGCAAAAGAAAAAATTTCATACAAACCATTTTTTTCAATACAACATCATTAGAAACTTCACCATAAAAATTTACTTTATCATCCAAATTCCAAACAATAGCATCTTCTTCGCCTGCAATACCAAAAATATGCCATATTGGAAAAACATTTTTGACTCTTAAATCCATTGCTATTTTGGGTAATAAATTATATCCTTTAGCATTAGAAAGCCTCCCTACAAATGCAATATTTATTTCACTATTGATAATAACATTTGGTAAAACATCCGGCACAGGAAAACGTAAATATTTAAATTTACTTAAATACTCTGGCATATTTTTTATTAAAGTATCTTCAATACTTTTTGATACTGCAATAAACAAATCAACACTATCAACATGTTTTTTTGCTAGCTCATAATAATACATATAATCGCCATGCAAAAAACAAATAACTTTATTTTGCAACCCCAAGTTACTTACCATTCCTAGTTCTAACCAATCGTGTGCAACAATTACTGCATTTTTATTTGGCAATAATTTTGCAAGCTTCTTGCTAGTGTAGTAAAAATTATTTTTACTATTA
>JAYUJS010000130.1:0-3583 GCA_043765095.1 Ferruginibacter sp. | reverse complement strand
GGTGCGAATGCCTGGTACATTTCTTTTTGCTAATAATAACTGTTTTGCCATCTCTTTATTTTTTAATTCGCCAAGGCGAAATTTTTATTTTTTTTGTTGCTACAGCATTTGTTTTTAAATCATCTTGAGTGGTCTCGTCATAAAAGACGAGACACTCTTCATCATTTTACCTTTATTCAGCGGCCTCACCTAACCTTCCGAAAAATCGGAACAGGCTCTCCGAAGGAGGGGAACTACCATTGCGATTAGATTCAATAAATCCGCCTAC
Source organism: Ferruginibacter sp. (assembly GCA_043765095.1). Lineage (GTDB taxonomy): Bacteria > Bacteroidota > Bacteroidia > Chitinophagales > Chitinophagaceae > Ferruginibacter. The sequence goes on along the minus strand of JAYUJS010000130.1, from coordinate 3,315 downwards.
TATTTTTGTAAAATTTATAATGTTCATAAGCAACGCAGGCAAAAAGCAACAAACTCAATCTAATTATAAGAACTCTATTTTCAGTTGAGTAAACATATCTGTAAACTCCGTATGCGAATAAGCAAATAAATAAAAAATCTAAAATAATCAACTCCAAATTAAGTTTTGCTTTCATTAATTTTCAAATATTAAATAGACTAAAAAATCATTTATTCCCCAAAATTTCTTTTGCCGTTCCTAAAAACTTTTTCACTTCTTGCAAATACTCAGGAACCTCATTTTCATCAATCATAGCAAAATTTTCATAATCCGCCTCAAATCTTTTTGCTAAAAGCATATCGTACAGTTTTCCGAATTTTAAATCTATCAACCCAGTAGAAACAAATTCCTTATGAAACAAAGCTTTTGCTCCCCATGGGTTTTGGGATTCAGTTTCATATCTATCAGTAATGCACTTACTCCATAAAAGGCTGCATAATAGATTTTAGACAATGTATCCAACCACAAATTTTCTTTCAACAAAACTTCTGCACTTCTAATTGCATCATCAGCTCTTTGCAACTTGTATTTGATATAGTCTATCTTTTCTGTCATACAAGTATTCCTTCTTCTTTAATACTCTGATAAATTCCTGTTACCCAATAATCTTCTTCCCATACTTTTTTATTGTGCCAAATTGTTTGGATACATTCAAAAGTTTTAAATTCTATTTCATGAAGAATATCTGTTCTTAAACTATCCTTCATTTTTTCTGTGACTTCGATATCACTCAATATTAAGAAATCCCAGTCACTTTCATCATGCCAATCACCACGTTTTCTGCTCCCAAAAAAAGTAATGTCTGCATATTTATCATATTTATAAACGATACCTTTTACTTGTTGTATTATTTCTTCGTTGCTACGCATTTTCTTTTGCTTTTGGATAATCAAAATTAAACATCCAATTTACGCCAAACTTATCAGTCAACATACCAAACCTTGCGCCCCAAAAAGTATCCTGCAATTCCATAGAAACTTTTCCTTCCTCACTCAAATTTTTAAATATCTTATTAATACTTTCCAAACTTTCAAAGTTCAATGATAAATGAACTTGGTCGCCTGATGAAACTTCTTTACCAGGTTGGCAATCACTTATCATAAACTGCAATTTATCTGCCTCAAACAAAGCATGCATTATTCTGTCTTTACTTTCTTCTGCTACGGGCATTCCGCTTTCTCCAAAAGTTTGAGAATGCACAATTTTTCCATTTAAGGCAACTGCATAAAATTTTAATGCCTCAGCACCGTTGCCATTAAAATTTAGATATGGTGTTATTGCTTGCATGGTATTAATATTTTAGATTGAAATTTCTAAACAGTCTTTTTTTACTTCATCAATAAATAAATCACCTCCGTAGTACTTTTTTGTGTTGTAAGCCTTCACGTCAAAGTTGTGAAAACCCCTTACACTTTTTGAATACAATCTTATATTTTCAAAATAATCATCTGAAAATTTATCCGAAAATATCATTACATCAATATCGGAATTTTCTGTAGCATTGCCTGACAACACAGATCCAAAGAGCAACACTTTTTCAATTAGTAGCCCATTAGTTGTGCAATTTTTCACAAATTTTTTTATGTTGTTTATTTCAATTTCTCTAGTAACCATTGTCGTATTTTTTTTGCTTCAGAAAACAAATCTTCCGCAAAGTTTTCTGTGAGGGAGGTATTGATTTTAGATACTTCGGTCGTGTACCTTCCCTCCAGTTGAAATTTATTCAAAAGTCCCAATAAATCTTCTTGCTCACCACCGTATTTTATTTCTGCTAAATCCAAAATTCGTAAAAGGTTGTGAATTTTAGGCGGCACATTTTCTTGATTGTTTTTTATCCAAAGAGCTTTGCAAATTTTCTCAACTAGTAAATGGCACCAAAAAAGAGCATGCAAATATTTTTTTCCTTTCATTAAATATTCGGCTGTGTCCAAATCTTCTTCAGCCAGTTTTACCCATTACTCAATATGTTCTTCTTTAATTTTAGACATTCTGCTTCAATTTTGCCATCAACATCCTCATTGGGTGCAATGTTCTTGTAAATGGATTTAATACCAACCCTAACGATTCCAAAGTGGTTGCTCCTAATAATGGTTCATCGCCTTCTTCACCATACACAACAGGCGCTGGACCACCATCTCCTTCAAATTCAAAATAAGCAGAGCAAACTTTTCTCTTCAATATTGTTCCATCTGCCAATGAAAAAGACATTTCCTTATATGGTTCTATTTCTAATGCATCTAATATCTTCCCAGGCACTAAACTATACACCGCACCACTATCCACTAAAAAATTAACCTCCGCAGTTTTTTCGCTTTTGCGGTGTTCTTTTACTTTTAATATGGCGTTTGTTATTCCCATTATTATTTTAAAGGTTCTATTTCATTTGGATGAATATTTTGTTTTGCCAACTCCCAATTAATCATCAACTCTTCTTCATGTAAAGTAGCCCATTCTATTACAAGACCATGTGCTTTTGAAGGCAAATTCCCTTTTGTTATTCCTAAAGTTTTGATGTCTATTATCGCTTCGAAACCACTATACTTTGCATGGAAGTGAGGTGGGTTGTGGTCATCAAAATAGAAATAAATTAATATTCCATAAAAAGAACTAACGATTGGCATATTCTTCAAAAGTTTGGTTAGTAATTTTTAGGTAACAATTTAAACTATCAATATCTACTTCATCATTCCATATAATTCCACCACTTCTATCAATATGAACTTTAGAAAAATTTTCTTCTTCATTCCAAAACTCAAATATTCCCCTCCCTCTCAAATATGAAAGGTCAACTAGTCCTTTTATACCATCATCGAACTCTAAGTCAAGTATAAATTTTTTTTTAGGAATTACACTTATTGGTCGAGGCAAGTTTTTAGATTGTTTCATATTTATTAATTTGCTTTTGCTCTACACTCCTCAATTATCGCATCCACTTTTTCTTTTGTTAAATGTTCTCTATAATGTTGGCCTAGTTGCATCATTGGTGCATAGCCGCAAGCACCAAGGCATTCTACCGTTTTTAAAGTAAACATTTTATCGGCGGTTGTTTCGCCTACTTTAATGTGTAGCTTTTCCTTTATATAGTCTGTAATATTATCGCTACCACTTATCATGCATGGCCCGGTGTGACATACTTCAAAAACATATTTGCCTACAGGCTTTAAATTATACATGCTGTAAAAACTTGCTACTTCATATACTTCAATAGGCTCGATACTTAACAACGATGCCACATAATCCATTACAGGCACATCTAACCAACCACTAAAATTATCT
>JAYUJS010000129.1:0-10212 GCA_043765095.1 Ferruginibacter sp. | reverse complement strand
TGAAAAAAATATTTTAGCAAAAATTACAGATAAATATTTATCGCAAACAAAAGCGCAATATGCTGCTGCTCGCTTGTGGGTAGATGCAATAATAGACCCAGCAGAAACAAGGACTGTAATAAGTGAGGGTATTGCTTCGGCGAATAACAATCCAAAAATTGAGGAATTTAAGGTGGGGGTTTTTCAAGTGTAGTGGTGAGCAGTAAATGGGAAGTAAGAAGCGGGCAATAAAATTTTAGAATTAAAATTATTTTTTTTGAAAAAAGGCTTATAAAAAGATTGTATTAAAAATAAATGCGAGAGAAATAAAATTAGTAAAATCATAAAAATAACTTTTGAATCAAATAACCCTATATACAGACGGCTCAGCACGAGGAAACCCAGGCCCAGGCGGCTACGGCGCATTGCTTATTTTTGGAAGCCATAAAAAAGAATTGTCGCAGGGCTTTAATCATACTACTAATAATAGAATGGAATTGTGGGCAGTAATAGCAGGGCTTGAAGCCATAACGAAAAAAGAATTCCCTGTAACAATTTACAGCGATAGTAAATATGTAGTAGATAGTATAAGCAAAGGCTGGGTAAATACTTGGATAAAAACAAATTTTAAAGGTGGTAAAAAAAATCCAGACTTATGGCGACGATATTTTGAACTTGCAAAAGAATTTACCTTAAATATTGTATGGGTTAAAGGACATGCTGATAACCCTTACAATAATAAATGTGATGAACTTGCTACCGCTGCGGCTGATGGAAAAGATTTATTGATTGATGAAGGATATGAGAAAAGTTGAAGGTTGAAGTTTCAGAAAACTGAAAGTTTAGAAAAATTAAAAGTTTAAATTGGCAACACATAACGATACAGGAAAAACAGGCGAAATGCTTGCTGTGGCTTGGTTTGAAGAAAGAGCATATACTATTTTACATACAAACTGGCGGCACAAAAACTTAGAGGTAGATGTAATAGCAAGTAAAAATAATATGCTTCATTTTATAGAAGTAAAAGCTATTACTACTTTACAATATGGACACCCAGAAGATAAAATTTCGACAAAAAAAATACAGAACTTAATAAATGCTTCTGAAGAATTTTTATACCAATACCCACAATGGCAGCGGATACAATTTGATGTGCTTTCTATAACTATGTTAAAAAATAAATTGGTAGAGTATTTTTTGATAGAGGATGTGTATGAGTAAAGTTTGGATAATTTTAGAATTTATAAATTATAAATAATCGTATAAAGAATATTATTAGTGTGCGCTTGCCTTTGTGGGCAGACAGGCTTGTAGAACCCGATGCCATTATAGAAACTCGCCTTCAATAAACTCAGGCTTATAACTTTTTTTGAAAATTGTATTAAACTAAATGTACAATTGGAATTAATAAATGCATTAAAAAACGGCGCCATTGCTAGCACCATTTTTGTAGTATCAAAATGAAAAAATAAAAATTACAATACTACTATTTTTTTAATTTTACTTTCATTAAGTTTAATGAAGTATATACCTGAATTTAATTGTGGTATTGTTACATTCAAAATATTTCTGCCTTTAATAGCGTTAACACTTTGTTTGTATACTTGTCTTCCCATTAAATTGGTTATAATAATTTGCTTAGTTGCAGCAAATGTTTCAGTAAACTGAATTGTTACATTTCCACCTTTAACTACAGGGCTTGGGTAAACAGAAAATTGTACTTTTTCCTCAGCTACTTTAAATACAGCTATACCATTTGTGTTAGCTCCTGTTACAAAATTTACAACACCTTTAGATGCACGGAAAGTATAGCAACTAGTACTATTTGCACCAGCATATCAAAATACTTGTAAAAAATAAGTAGTGCCTACTATAGCAGTATTGTATTTAATACTTTCTGCTGATGTACCACCTTGTGCAGATAAGCCAATTTGCGTGCCTGAACTATTGTACAACAACAGATCATAGTCTGCAGGTAAATTTGAAACATCTATTTTTACTTTTGGTGCAGCCGTAGTAGTTGTAAAAGTGTACCAATCTTTATCTGTTGATGTACTAATTTTTGCAGTTAAGTTTGTATTATTTACAATAGCTTTTGAAGCAGATTTTATTTCGTTTGCTTCGTAATTATCTGTACATGCAAGTGGCGTTACAGTATCACTTACTCCTACAGCAATCCATGCATTAGCAGTTTGAGTAGCTTCTACACTACCTACACCATATAAATCTTCTGCAGCTTTTATGTCTTTTGTTCTAGCATCCGCATACGTAGACGTAGATATTAAGTAAGATGTATTTAATCGATATGCAATAGCCCCAGCTTTATCAATGTTTATTCCTGTTACATTATATACTGTGCCGCTATCATTAGTCCCACTACCCCCCTACTGATAGTAAATAAAACCACTTGTACTCTTTAGCAAGTATTTGAAAAAATAATAAACTATTGTAAAAATACGTATGTGGATAAATATGACAAATTGGTTAAAAATATTTTAGTTTCAAAAAGAAAATATCCTTCATTTTTTACCTAAAAAATAATATCGTTATTTTGCAATAGTGATAAAAAGAATATTTGCTTTATTAAAAAAAGATATAATGCTGGAGCTTCGCCAGCAGCATACATTTTATGGTATATTGTTATACATAACTTCTACCGTTTTTGTAATTTTTCTTTCATTTGAAAATGCACCAGATTCTACTGTTTGGAACAGTTTATTTTGGGTAATACAACTTTTTGTTTGTGTAAATACAGTAGCAAAAAGTTTTTTGGCTGAAAGTAAAGGATTAATGCTTTATTTTTATTCAATAGCATCACCTGTGGAATTTATTATAGCCAAACTACTTTTTAATGTAATACTTATGCTAATTATGAGTGCAGTAAGTTTACTATTATTCTCTTTTTTTTTAGATAGCCCAGTAATAAATGGTTGGCGATTTTTTGGCATTGTATTGCTTGGTGGCACAAGCATTAGTCTTACTTTTTCATTAATGAGTGCTATAGCGGCAAAGGCGCAACAAAATGCAGCCCTTATTGCCATACTGGGGTTTCCTGTAATTCTACCTCAACTAATTTTATTAATTAAAATAAGTAAAACTGGTTTTGCAGAAGTATTTAAAGACGGAGCGGTATGGCAGCTTGCGGAACTTATTACTGGGTTAGATATATTAGTTGTTGTACTTTCTGTTATTTTATTTCCGTTTTTGTGGAAAGACTAATTCAGTCTTTGCTCGAGCCTTACAGATTAAGTATGTATTGGCAGAGACCTTTAAAATAAACCTTCTTGCAGAGACAGATGCAGTCTGCAAAATTTCAATTCAGTTTTCCTGCTAACATACCTTTAAATCTCCTTACCTTTGCGGCGCAAATAAATACATCCCTTTTTGTGAATAAATCTTGGTGGAAAATATTATCTTTTGTATTGCTTATCTATACAGTTATAGCAGGATTTTTGCTTAAAGTTCCACGCCTTTCCATTTTAAATGAAACCATTCGCAACATGTACTTTCATGTATGTATGTGGTTTGCCATGATGGTGCTTTTTATAGTAAGTGCGGTGTACAGTATCAAATATCTTCATAAACTTAATCATCGATTCGATATTTATGCTTCAAGCTATGCAGCCTTGGGTTGTGTATTTGGTGTACTAGGCTATATAACAGGTACGGAATGGGTATCGGTAACATGGATTACAGACCAGCAACAATCTTTAGGATCTATATTAAAAGAACCAAAATTATTGGGTGCGGCTATAGCATTACTTATATATGCTGCTTATTTTGTGCTACGAGGTTCGTTTACGGATATGGATAAAAAAAGTAGAGTAAGTGCTGTATACAATATTTTTGCATTTGCAATGTTATTCCCATCTATTTGGATAATACCTCGGCTGGTTGGTAGCTTACACCCAGGTGCACCTGGCAGCGATAGTGGTAATCCTGCACTTGATAAAAATGATATGGATATGGGTATGAGAGCCATTTTTTACCCCGCAGTTATAGGATGGACGTTGCTTGGCGTTTGGATAGCAACTTTAAAAATAAGAATACAATTAATAAAAGATAAAAGCCTTTTGCATGAATAGATTTATTAGATTATTATTAATGGTATTAGGTTGCTTTGTAAGTAGCATATCGTTTGCACAAGTGCAGCAAAAAGTAGAAATGGCAGATATAATGCGTAGCAATGGAAAAATATATATTGTTGTAGCTGTTTGCCTCACTATTTTGATAGGTCTTTTTGTATATGTTTTTACTATTGATAGAAAAATTTCAAAAATAGAAAAAGAACAATAATTAATATTACTTTTATAAAACAATACTTACAAATTAAAACAATTTTATGAGTACAAACCAACACTACAGTTTCTTTCAAAGTGTAGAAAGAAGTTTTGATAAAGCTGCAAAATTCACAAATGTAAACCATGGTCTTTTGGAGCAGATAAAAGCTTGCAATAGTGTATTGCAAATGCGTTTTCCAATAAAAAGAGATGATGGCACTATTGAAGTAATTGAAGCATACCGTGTGCAACATAGCCACCACAAAGCGCCTTGCAAAGGTGGCATACGTTTTAGTGATGAAGTAAATCAAGATGAAGTGATGGCATTAGCATCTTTAATGACCTATAAATGTGCAATTGTAAATGTACCTTTTGGTGGTGGTAAAGGAGGTATAAAAATAAACCCCCGTAATTATTCTGAATACGAATTAGAAAAAATAACTAGACGTTATACTGCAGAGCTTGTAAAGAAAAACTTTATAGGACCTGGTATAGATGTGCCAGCACCTGATTATGGTACTGGCTCTAGAGAAATGGCTTGGATAGTGGATACTTACCAATCATTAAAACCAGGAGAGATAGATGCAGCAGGCTGTGTAACAGGAAAACCAGTATCTCAAGGAGGTGTGCGTGGACGTACAGAGGCTACTGGCTTAGGTGTATTTTTTGGCTTAAGGGAAGTTTGTAATATGCCTTCGCAAATGGCTAAACTTGGATTACCACTTGGTGTAAAAGATAAAACTTTGGTGGTACAAGGTTTAGGTAATGTTGGTTATCATTGTGCAAAATTTTTTAGAGAAAGTGGTGCTAAAGTAATAGCACTTGCTGAGTATGAAGGAGCTATTTACAATGCCGATGGATTAAATGAAGAAGAAGTTTTTCAACATAGAAAAGCTACTGGTTCTATTTTAAACTTTCCTGGTGCTACCAACCTTGCAAAAAATACTGATGCTTTAGAATTGGAGTGCGATATATTGATACCTGCTGCATTAGAGAATGTAATAAATGGAGAAAATGCTCCAAGAGTAAAAGCTAAAATAATTGGTGAGGCTGCTAATGGACCATGCACACCAGAGGCTGATGAAGATTTTCAAAAAAGGGGAATACTTTGCGTGCCTGATATGTACTTAAATGCAGGTGGTGTAACGGTAAGTTATTTTGAGTGGTTAAAAAACTTGAGCCATGTGCGATATGGTCGTATGGAAAAACGTTTTACTGAAAATCTAAATACACATATACTTTCACAAATAGAAACACTTACCGGTAAAACTGTAGAAGCTGGTGAGCGTGCATTTATTATGCATGGCCCAGAAGAAGTAGACCTTGTACATAGCGGCTTAGAAGAATCTATGATAACGGCTACGAGAGAGATAATGGCAATATGGGAAGCTAACACTGCAATACCAGACATGAGAACAGCTGCGTATGTAAACGCAATAAATAAAGTAGCTACAAGCTATGGTGAGTTAGGTATTTTTCCATAATTTTTATTTTAATACATTTTCAAAAAGCCTCGAAGTTATTTTGAGGCTTTTTTGTATGTACGAGATTTGATATTTATTTCAACTACACTTTTATATGTTTCAATAAATCTTCTAAGCCATTCATTTTTATTTCCAATAAAGTTTGTAAAAGGTTCCCCAATTTTCCTTTTGGAAAACCCTTTCTGGCAAACCATTCTAAATAGCTTACTGGCAATTGTTGTAGCACCGTTCCTTTGTATTTACCAAAAGGCATTTTCATGGTTACAATTTCTACGAGCATGCTGCCATCTGGCATTGGTACGTCTTGCATAAAAAAGTTCAAAGTTTAAAGTTCAAAGTTGAGTTCATAACTACCATATTATTTTTGTAAATAGCTAATTGGCTTTTGAAAATTCGTTAAATTTAGCTAGTACATATAACCTTGCTGCGCCTATACCACGCTTGCTATTGGTTTGTATACTCAAGGTATTTCTTGTACCAAAGTTTACCTTAGTTTGTATTTAGCTTCGCAATGAGTCTAGCAAAATTTCTTTTACCATTCCTTCAATTGCAAGGTCTCGGTTGATGATGGATTGTGCAAATATTATTTTGGTAAAAAATAATATTGTAAAAATAGTGATGCTCTTTTCATAATACTTAGCCACCCTAAATCCCCCAAGAGGAACTTATATTTGTAATTCTTTGGCTTTTTTATAAATTTTTCAGTCTGTTCTTTCAAGCTAATGCATAATAAAAGCTAAATAGATAAGTAATGATGAAATGTGCGACGCCACCGAAGCTCAATCAAGGCTTTTACTCTACTAACAAAAAAAATTTATGAAATAAAATATTTAATACTTTCACATTTTCCATTTTTCTTACTACTCTATTTCATTTTTAAAGGTACTGTACTTTCTCCATTTTTCTATAAGCATGGTCATGTCTTCTGGTAGCTCGCTGGTAAACATCATTTGCTCATTTGTAGTAGGGTGTACAAAACCCAACTCCTTTGCATGCAAGGCTTGGCGTGGGCATAGCGCAAAACAGTTGTCTACAAACTGTTTGTATTTTGTATAAATAGTTCCCTTTACAATTCTTTCGCCGCCATAAAAATCATCGTTAAATAATGGATGCCCTTTATACTTCATGTGTACCCGTATTTGATGTGTGCGCCCAGTTTCCAATCTACATTCTATCAAAGAAACATAATTAAAATTTTCTAGTACTTTATAATGTGTAATAGCTACTTTACCAAAATCACCTTCAGGAAAAACGGTAAATAATTTTCTTTGAGTTTGGCTACGACCAACATTGCCAGTAATTGTTCCTTCGAGTTCATCAAAATTGCCCCACACTACTGCATTATAGCGTCTATGCACTGTATGGTTAAAAAATTGTTTTGCTAAGTCAGCCATTACTTTTTGCTTTTTTGCAATTACAATTAAGCCACTAGTATTTTTATCTATGCGATGCACCAAGCCGAAACGGGTAAGTTCTTTTTCATTTATCTCTGGACAGTTTTCTTTTAAATGCCATGCCACAGCATTTATTAAAGTATTATCTGGGTTGCCACTACCTGGGTGCACTACCATGCCAACAGGTTTGTTTATAATCATCAAATCGCCATCTTCGAATACAATATTTAATGGTATGTTTTGTGGTACTATTTCCGATGATTCTGGTGAGTTGCTATCGTACACTACTATCTTATCATAAGGCCTAGTGTTGTAATTTTTTTTGATGGGCTTATCATTTACCAGCACCATTTCGTTTTCTATAGCTTGCTGTATTTTGCTACGAGTAGCGCCATCTATGCGTTGCATCAAAAATTTATCTATACGCATAGCTTCTTGCCCTTTGTCTATTATAATTACATGTTTCTCGTAAAGATCTTCTGACTCGGTGGTTTCTTCTATTATATTTTCTATCATAAGTTTGGTTTAAAGTTCAAAATTCAACGTTTTTTAAATAGCGAAATCCTTTTAATTGAGACTCTTTTAAATATTTTATAAATGAAGTAATTTTTTTGCTTAAAGTTTTTGTTTTCATTTTTAGGAGTTTCAAAAGTCTCCTTGGTATTATAATTTCTATTAAAAGCGCTGTAAAGTTTTGACCTTACTTTACAATTTGGTTCTTTTGCTATTAATAAAAAATGTATAAATCCTTAATTTTCTGTTCGTTCAAACAATTCTGGAATATTGTCCAGAACCAGAACTTCTACTTATTTTATTTTTAATTCAAAATCTCTTGAAAAAATTACTTCAATATAAATTTTCCATTATTCAACTCCTGCTCTATTGCAATTTGCCAAATTTCTAAATCTTCTAATCTTTTAGCTGTTGCCATTTATAAAATTGGATTAATATTACTAACTCTTAAAGGCAAAACATTAAACTTTGAACCTTCAACCTTGAACTTTTCTATCTTTGCAAAGTAAAACATTTAACCACACTATGCAGTCAGTTATATTTAAAGATTTAGAAATTATTGGTTATAAAAATGCATGGGACTATCAAGAGAAGTTGTTGCAAAAAAATGTAGCTATAAAAACAGCCATAAGAAATGATGAAACATTGGCTACTACTTTAAGTACTACCAATTATTTTTTGCTTTGTGAACACACGCCAGTATATACACTAGGTAAAAGTGGTGATATGAAAAATGTTTTAATGAGTGAAGATGAACTATTGAAAAATAATATTGAATTTTTTAAGACTAATAGAGGGGGCGATATTACTTTTCATGGCTTACAACAAATAGTAGGTTACCCAATAGTAGATTTAGAAAAGTTTTATACTGACATTGGTAAATACCTTAGAAATATAGAAGAAGTTGTAATAATGACACTAGCTGAGTTTGGGATTATTGCTGGAAGAAGCAATGGTGAAACTGGTGTATGGATAGATGCAGAATTGCAAGGTAAAGAACGCAAAATATGTGCTATTGGTGTACGTTGTAGCAGGTGGATAACCATGCACGGCTTTGCTTTAAATGTAAATACTGATCTTAGTTATTTTAACAACATCATTCCATGTGGTATTGTAAATAAACAGGTAACTTCTATGGAAAAAGAATTGGGTAAAAAAGTAAATTATGAGGAGGTAAAAAAAAGTATTAAAAATAATTTTGCAAGGATGTTTGAAGTGGAATATTTAATAAATGAAAAATTGGAATAAAGAAATTTTTGCCAACTTTTTAAAAGTAATTATCCTCATTTTCATAATTTTTACTACAATTTTTTTCCATCCTTTTGTATCAAAAATTTATTATCCTCAAGCAAATCTCCATTTTCGTATAGCTCAAACCTAAACCAGCCTGTGTGTTTAAAGTTTACTTTTTCTAATATTAAGTAATCTTCTTTTATTTTTTTAAGTTCAAAAAGTAAAGTCTCTTTGGCATCATAAAACTTAACAGAATATTTTTTTGTAGCAGCATCAATCAAACGTAGTATTACAGTATTATCTTTTGCTGTAAAAATACTGCTACTTGGATAATTAAAAATGGGCTTGCCTGGTGGTTCTATAATCCCAGTATCTTTACCAGTAAGCCATGGATATTTATCTTGTAAATCTGCTTTTGTAACAGTATCTTTTGTAGGCCTTACAATACTACTAAACAAATATGTACCGTTATCAAACGCTACAAATACCCGGTAATACATTTTGTAGTTTAGTGGCGTCAAATCTGCATAGCCATTTTCTTTGCTTTGTGGGCTAAGCACACTTCCTATTGTTTTATAATTTCTCAAACTATCAAAAGACCGCTGAATATTTAACGTAATGATTGGTATACTAAAATTTTGAATCCAACTTATTAATATTTTATTATTAATATTTTTTACATATATGGTTGGAATCGTTTTTTGCTGTGCCATCAAGTTATTAAACGATAGTATGCACAAAACATAAGTGAAAATCTTTTTTATCATAGTTATGAAGGATGTTATTACAAATATAAAGTGTAATTAATATTATATATAAAATGGAGTAATTATTTATGTTAAAATTACTAAAATACAAGTGTGCCAGTAGGTAACGAATAATTTCCTTGCAAACCACCTGTGTGTATGCAAACAATTTTACTTTCTTTCTCAAAATAATTATTTGCAATTTTATCCATCATGCCATACATCATTTTAGCGGTATAAATAATATCTGTAGGCACATTGTAATTTATATAAAATTGGTTCATAAAGTTTATTAACTCTTCATTATGCTTTGCATACCCTCCAAAATGATAGTCGTTAAAAACAATTAAATCTTTCTCTGCACTAAGCTGAGTAAGTGCTTCAATTCTTGTAAAAATATCCATCATATTTTTTATAACAGGTATTGCAATAATTTTTTCACTACCTATTTTATTCATACACAAACCTGCAAGTGTGGTAGCTGTGCCTACGCATGTGCAAACGTATGAAGGATTTTCATTTTTTAAGATATCCATTATTAGCGATGCTCCTTTTGCACCAAGATATCCGTAACCACCTTCTG
>JAYUJS010000128.1:0-1302 GCA_043765095.1 Ferruginibacter sp. | reverse complement strand
CTAAATAGAAAAAAGGCAATGTCAACAACACCTCTTTGATTAGCCCTAAAGAGTTTTATTTTAGAGTTAAAAGACTCTGCATTAGCATTTGTATTTCTATTTATAAAGAAGTTTAAAATATTGTCTAGGTTATTTTGGACTGTATTTGCTACGGTGTAAAATTCTTCCACTTTGCTACTTATTATATCTTCTATCCATTTTGTAAATCTAATTTTTGCTGATTCTTTGCATCGGTCTTCATAAATATTTCTAAAAGCTAGGCATTGATGATATGCATGATTAAGCTGGGGGTATCTCTTAAAAAGTATAGTAGCTCTTTCTATTTGGCTTTCTGTCCAATCTTCCTTTTTCTTTGCTAAAATGTACCTGCATCTTGCTAGTAATTGTTTTGGTGTATCTCCATTTTCTAGCACTTCATATTGATATTTTATTTTGGTAATTTTTGCTTGTTTTATACATTCATTTTCTATATCCAATTCCTTCCATCGTAATTTTATTCTTATGTGCTGTAATGCATCCATGGCTAATTTTACCACATGAAAACGGTCTGTAACTAAAGTTGCTTTTGTAAATATATTTTTTACTGCCGCTTCCATATTCTTTGCCATATCTAAGGTAACCTCTTTTACTTCTAAACGCTTATCTATATTGAGTTTTGAAGCTGCTGCTATTATTTCTTTTGAGGCCGTTCCTTTTATAGATGCTACCAATGTCCCCTTCTTTCCTTTACCTGCTTTATTGGTTATAAAAGTGTATAATTCTCCTTGTGATAACGATACTTCATCTATACTTAAATAAGGGCCTAGGTTCTCTGGAAAAAGTAAATAATTTTCTGCATGATCCTTTTGTTTCCAGTCTATAAAACCGCTACTATGCTTTTTGTAATTACGATTTAATTTGCTAGCTTTTACACCAAAATAGCTACTGATATTACTTATAGTATCTACTCTTGTATCAACCTGTATCTTTTAAAAAATCCGAGAGCTCTTTGGTAAATCCTGAGCCTTCGGCAACTAATGAAAAGTTATTTCTAATCGTTTTTTTATGGTCTTCTTTTAGACGCCAACGTCGTCTTCGTATAATTAAAAATACAGCCCTTCCTCTTATAGGAAAATCTTGAAGTGTAACCTCTGTAAATCCTTTTGATTCATAAAGTGAAGCATCAACATCCAATAATATTTTATTATGCTCCTCTAAAACTATCTCAAAATAAGCTTCCTTACTTTTAATTTCACAAAGCTCAATTGTTGATATTATTGAAAAATAATTTAATACCCCAGCAGGTAAAATGATTGATAATAG
>JAYUJS010000127.1:0-3595 GCA_043765095.1 Ferruginibacter sp. | reverse complement strand
CAATGCAGTTTACTAATATTCCAAAGAAAATATTTATATCTTCATAATTTGCTTTTAACGACATAATAGTAGTGAGCGTGCCGCTACCAGCAATTAATGGAAATGCAATAGGTACTATATTACCACTTTTTGAGTCTTGGTCAGGCTTAAAAAACTCTAACCCTAATACCATTTCTAAACCAAGTATAAAAATTACAATACTACCAGCTACAGCAAATGATTTTACATCTAGCCCAAGTACATTCAAAAATTGACGCCCAATAAACAAAAATAAAATCATCAAAGCACCAGATGCTAAAGTTGCTTGGATTGCATTTATTTTACCACCCATTTTTGCTTTTAATGAAATAAGCACTGGTACTGAACCCAACATATCTATTACTGCAAAAAGTGTAAAACTTATGGTGATAATTTCTTTTAACGTAATTTTTCCAAAATCGTACATAGGCTAGTTTTTTACAAAGATAAATAATAGCAAAGCTCATATTAGAAAACTTTCTACATAAAAAAAGTATTTACACAATCACATATAGTATTTAAAAGCTATACATTTACTTTCTAAAAATATAACTTATGAAAAAAAATTACGTTAATAGCTTTTCTACAAACGCTTTTACAAAATTTGTATTTTCATTATTAAAATTAATGTTTACATCTTCTGACAAGGTAGAATTTATGCGATTGAAAAATTTTATTTGTTAATTGATTTCTTGTGCAAAATTTTGAGTTAGTAAAATGAAATCCGTTTAAGAAAATACACAATCTTTAGTATAGTTGATTTTTCTACATTCTTTGCCAAGTTTTTATTTTGCATTATCTGCCCCACATTGCAACCACAGTAAGTACTCTTCTACACTTGGTGTATAACCACATGGATAAGCCAATAATTCCTCGTTTTCACCTAGTATAGCATACCAAGGTTGAGAATTACTTTTAAAATTTTCTGTTTCAAAAACACTCCATTTATCACCTACCGTTTTTATATCTCTCGTAGTGCCATTTTTAAAAGTGTACGTAAATCTTTCTTCTACTGGCAGCATTTTTTTATCATCAACATATAATGACACCACAATAAATTTTTCTTTCAGCAGCTTGTACACTTTTTCATTGCTCCATACATTTTCTTCCATGCGTCTACAGTTTACACAAGCATAGCCTGTAAAGTCAAGCAATATTACTTTGTGTTGTTGTTTGGCTAGTTTTACAGCTTCATCATAATCGTGTGTGCAGTTTAAATTAAGTACACAATCATTTTTATTAATGGTGGTATTTATTATTTCATTAACTATTTTATTATTTTTATAAATGCTATAATTTAATGGTGGCGGAAAGCCACTTATTAAAGAAAGATTAGCATACTTGGTATTGGTAATGCCTGGTAATAAATAAATAGTAAAAGTTGTTATAATAAGTGCAATTACTATTCGTGTAATTGATAATTTTTTTATTGCTGTATCATTTTTAAATTTTAATATTCCAAAAAGATAGAGTGATAATAATAAGCCAATAATTATCCAAATACCAATAAATATTTCTCTTTTTAGCAATCCCCAATGCATTACTAAATCTGCATTAGATAAAAACTTAAAAGCAAAACCTAGCTCTAAAAAACCTAATACAACCTTTACGGTAGTGAGCCAACCACCACTCTTTGGTAAAGCACTTAGCATATTTGGAAACATAGCAAACAATGCAAATGGCAAACCAATTGCAAGCCCAAACCCACCCATGCCAAAGCTTAATCTCATAGCACCACCCTCACCATCTACCGCACCTGCAAGTAATGAACCAGCTAGCGGCCCTGTGCACGAAAAAGAAACAATGGTAAGTGTAAGTGCCATAAAAAAAATACCTGTAACAGTACCTGCATTAGCTTTGCTATCTGCTTTATTGGTAATGCTACTCGGCAAAGTAATTTCGTACAAACCAAAAAATGATAAGGCAAATACAATAAATATAATAAAGAAAATTACATTGAGATATACGTTTGTAGAAATACTATTAAATATATCTGGCTTTAGAGAACTAAAAATATGAAATGGAATAGTGATTAAAATATAAATAAGAAAAATAAAAAAACCGTACAAAAAAGCATTTCTAATGCCTAGTTTTTTGGTTTGTGCTTTTTTTGTAAAAAATGAAACTGTTAAAGGTATCATAGGAAAAAGGCAAGGCATAATTAAAGCAACTAATCCACCCACAAATCCTAACAAGAAAATAGAAAAAAATCCTTTTGATGAAATTTTTTCTGAAGAGGGAGATGATGAAGTTTTACAATTGGTATTAGGCTTATCAATATTAATAGTTGGTATTAGTATTTTATTATCAGCTGTTACAATTATTTTTTCGCCAGTAATAATTTTTTGAGTGTCAGACTCTGCAAAAAAAGATTCATTATCACTTACTTCATAATTTACAGTTAAGGCGAAACTTGCAGGCACTTTACCTGCAACGGTTACAATTTGAGAAAGTGAAACACTATCATAAAGTACAGGTAAGTTTTTAGAAAATGCTTTATCATCAATAAAAACTGGTTTTGAAAACAATTGAAATTCTTTAAGTGTAAGTGTACTATCTTCATTAAAAATTGTGATACCAGTTATATCGCCTCCTTTATCTGCGTTACTATATAAGTGCCAACCTTTCTTTACGCTTCCATTTATGTTTACTTTGTAAATTCTTTCTCCTATTTTTTCGGTTGTATTTTTCCATTGTACAATAGGGCTATCTTGGGCTAATATTTTTGATGAAATTATTAAAAAAAAAGAAAGTAAAAGGATAATATTTATAAAAAAGCGCATAAAAAAAGTTTAAAAAAAATCCCGATTTTTTTAATCGGGATAAGAAAGTGTTTAAAGAATTATTTAAGATTTAGCATTTATTTTTATACTAAATGGAATAGTAGTTGGAGCAAGACATTTTTCATCATTACAAGTCATAAAAGTTACTTTTCCTTTTGCAATTGTGTTTAATACTGACTTTAAAGTTATTTTTTGTACAAAATCAACTTTGTTTGCGAAATAGCTTAGATTCATACTAAATACTTTGCTGTATTCTTTTACAACTTTCCCCAATTCTGCAACATTACCAACTAGTTTCACTAGTGGATTTTTATCAAAATTAATTGACGTTGGAACTGGGCCATCACCTTTTATTTCTTGAGAATAAATATGCCATTTATTTTGCATGCTAGCAGTCATGTGCAACTCATACTCCATTGCAGATATTTTTTTTGCTGTAAACGCCCATGTTACTGGTTTTTCAATTTGTGCATTTACTATTAAACTAGCAAAAACAACCAATAATGATAAAATTATCTTTTTCATATTTTAAATATTTTATGTAATTACAATAAAGTTGCAGCTTTTGTTTTGTTACATAATGTTAATGTTATTTACTACGCAAGAAATCCTTTTAACAACCCTATCCCTAATAATTCATTAAATACTACCTTGCCATCTTCATTACCCAATAAATTACTACATGCTCTTTCGGGGTGAGGCATCATTCCAAAAACATTGCCAGCAGCGTTTTTTATACCCGCAATATTATTAGTTGTTCCATTAGGGTTGGCTTCAGCATTTACTTCTCCATT
>JAYUJS010000126.1:0-1309 GCA_043765095.1 Ferruginibacter sp. | reverse complement strand
TTCATACGATACTGCGCTTTTTCTACTAAGCACATCTGCATAAGTACTGTCATTTACATTTATATTTAAAAAATATTTTGTACGCACATGTTCATTAAAGTATGTAATTATTTTATCTGCAATTATTTTATTATCTTTTTTGCTAAGGTATAAGCCTGCAATAGCTTCTGCAAATGCAATGCTTGTATTTTCGGTAGGTTTTTCTATAGGTATTATACGCTGTCTGCGTTTGCTGTTAAATAATATATAGAGTAACAATAAAGCTACTACAATCCAAAATGCAGTTTTTAATGGAGGATTTTTAAAAATTTCGCTAAGGCTAGAACCATTTTTGTTATTACCATTTGCATAATTTTTTTTTGCATAATAATTATCCCAATATACATTTTGTGGGTATGCAGGTAGCATTTGCAATGCTTGTTGCATATATTTATAATTGTTATTACTTAGTAAAAAATAATTACTAAATGCTCTTGGTTCGCATTGAAAATAAAATCTACCTTTACCCCATAAAAATGCAAACATATTTGTTTTGCCATTTTTATTATAGCCTACTACACGGGCATAAGAATTATTTATGCTATCAAAGTAATTTGTAAAAGGTAAATAAAAATAGCTGAACGAATCTTTGTAAAGCGCAATTTTATTATTGTATCTTGTAGAAACTTTTTGTAAGTTTTCATAGCCCGGGTTTACGTAATCACTAACTTTTTTACAGTATAATTTATTCATAAGCGAATCATCAAAATTTTCTGCCGAAATAAAAGCAGTATTGCCTTTGTAAACAAAATCAAGTAAGGATTGTGCATCCCTAACGCTGGTATAATAGTTTTTGCTTAAGTTTATGTAAATGGCTGATGTGTCGTAATGCAAATTATAGTTTTCTGCAAATTCTTTTTTACCTATTTCAATTGTATTTTTTGGGTAAGCATTTTTTAACATAGTATATGCTACAGCGCCACCAAAAGGTCTTGCGTCTGTGTATACATAGCTTTCCTTTAGGTCAGGCAGGCCTGTATTTGGTTGTTTACAGGCTTGCATGCATAAAAACATCGTTAGTGTAATAAATATATGGTTGCTATATTTTATCAATATTTATATGGTATTTAAGAATTTGTTTACTTTATTTTTTATGGTATCAAAAGTTTGTATACTTACGGTTGCATTTCCATACCAAATATATTCATAGTACAATGCTATTTGTGCAAAATTATTTCGCTTTCCTGCTGGTATTTCTCTTATGTATATGCTGTTTGTTTTGTCAGCAGCAAATTGTATAAGTTCTTTTTCATCTAATCTTTTTAAAAGG
>JAYUJS010000125.1:0-1313 GCA_043765095.1 Ferruginibacter sp. | reverse complement strand
GTTGTACAGAAAGGCGCATAGATTTTATAAGAGACATTTCTTGCAAGCCAGCAGTTTCTTTTACTTGCTTTAAACTAACTGGATTTTTAAGTTTTTTTAAAGGAGATAAATCTACTACAACCCAAGCTGGTTCTACTGTTGTTGGGTCTTGGTAAAACTCTTTTACCACTTTAGCAATACCTACAATTTCTAACCCTTCATTGCTGTGATAGAAAAAAAGTTTATCGCCTTTTTTCATTGCTTTTAAATGATTTCTAGCAAGGTAATTACGTACACCATCCCAATGGGTTATTTTATCCTCAACAAATTGAGCCCAACTATATTTAAAGGGTTCTGATTTTACAAGCCAGTAGTTCATAGAAAAGTTCAAAATTTAAAGTTTAAAGATATTTAGAATCAAACATTCAATTTTACACAATTGCATTTTTGCATATTAGCACATTGGTACATTTTCAAATTGGCGCATTATCTTACTGCTCTTTCACCATCCACTAGCCAATACATCTGCCAAGTGCATCGTTTCTATTGCTAATTCTTTTTTCTTGATTGCCCCGCTTATTTGCATTATACAACTACAATCTGTAGAAATGATGCAACTAGCTCCTGTTTTTAAAACATTGGTAATTTTTTGGTCTGCCATGGCGGCAGAAATATCTCCAAACTTTACAGCAAAAGTACCACCAAAGCCACAGCATGTTTCCACATCATTCATCTCTACTAGCTCTAGCCCTGCTACATTGCTCAATAATTTTCTTGGCCCTTCTTTTATTTTACACTCTCTTAAAGCTGCACAGCTATCATGGTAGGTTGCTTTTGTATGCAGCGACGCTCCAAAATTTTCTACTTTAAGTATATCTATTAAAAATTCACTAAACTCAAATGTTCTTGCGGCAAGGTCTTTTATTTTATGATGATTTATACCATTTTCAAATAAAGAAGGATAGTAATTTCTTACAAATCCTACGCAACTTGCACTCGGCGCCACTACATAATCTGTATTATCAAAATCTTGTAAAAATTTTTGTGCAACTGCCCTACTTTCATCACAAAATCCAGCATTAAAGGCTGGTTGTCCACAACAAGTTTGATTTGTATTGTATGCTATTTCGCAGCCAGCTTTTTCCAATATTTTTACCATATTAAAAGCAGTATTTGGGTAAAGTTGGTCTACAAAGCATGGTATAAACAATTGTACTTTCATAATTATAAAAATATTGATTCTTTAAAAAGCCTCCACCATAGCTATCATTTTTATTGCAGCTACAGCTGCCTCTTCCCCCTTATGCCCGTGTATACCACCCATACGTTCCTCC
>JAYUJS010000124.1:0-1315 GCA_043765095.1 Ferruginibacter sp. | reverse complement strand
AAACTGCAATGCCTCTATAAACTCACCCACTTCACCATTCAGCACCGCATCAAGATTATATACCGTCATACCTATTCTATGGTCTGTTACACGCCCTTGTGGAAAATTATAAGTTCTTATTTTTGCACTTCTATCGCCTGTACTCACCAAGCTTTTGCGTAAGTGAGCTGTAGCTTCTTCTACCTTTTTTACTTCAGCTTCGTATAATCTAGTACGCAGCATTTCCATTGCTTTCAGCCTATTACCTAGCTGGCTTCTATCTGTTTGGCACATCACCACTATACCAGTAGGCTTGTGCGTAAGAAAAACTTTTGTTTCTACCTTATTTACATTTTGCCCACCAGCACCGCCACTACGTGCTGTTTCCATCTTTACATCGCTCTCTTTTACTTCCACATCCACTTCTTCAGCCTCAGGCATTACTGCTACCGTTACTGCACTCGTATGCACACGCCCACTCCCCTCAGTGTCTGGTACACGTTGTACACGGTGCACGCCACTTTCAAATTTTAGCAAGCCATATACATCATCACCCGTTACCTCTACTTGCACTTCTTTGTAACCGCCTACTGTTCCTTCACTTTCGCTTAGCAACGTAGCTTTCCAGCCCTGTTTTTCAAAATATTTTAAATACATGCGCAGCAAATCACCGCTAAATAATGATGCTTCATCACCCCCAGTACCAGCACGTATTTCCAAAATCGCATTTTTTTCATCAAATGGGTCTTTGGGGATAAGCATATTCCTCAATCCCTTTTCCTGCTCCGTTTTCAGTGTCTCTAGTTCAGGTAGTTCCTGCTTTGCCATCTCCCGCATTTCTGCATCATCACTGCCAAGCACTTCTTTGTTAAACTCAATATCGTCTAACGTTTTTATATATGCATTGCGGGCAAGCACCACTTTTTCTAACCCCCTGTATTCCTTGCTCAAAGTACTAAAACGCTTGTTGTCACTCACAATTTCAGGATTGGTAAGTGCCACGCTTAGGTTGTCAAACTTTGCTTTTATTGCATCTAATTTATCTAACATAGTATTTAGTACTTAGTATTGAGATATTAGATGATAGACATTAGATTTTAGAGCTATCTAAATATCGTCAACAACTTTTATACCTACAATCTTTTATCTTTTATTAATTTTATCCATAAGATTCTTTGTGCAACTTTGCATCTGGCGCCTTAGTGGTTCAAACCTAATGAACGCAAAATTACGTTTTATCAAATTACTATGCAATACAGAAAAATAAAAGGCAATAATATTTTTGATGGCTATCAATTTGTAGGGGCAAACAAAGTACTCGTAACACTAGCCAATG
>JAYUJS010000123.1:0-3616 GCA_043765095.1 Ferruginibacter sp. | reverse complement strand
AATATCTTCTTCGCTTAAGCCTAGCAAGCTTTTATTTTCCCAAATTACAGATTTTGTTTCAGGGTCTATACCCATCAATTTTAAATCGTTGCCCGTTATTATCTCACCCGTAAACGATTGTTCTAAAAAGTTGGTATTTACAATTGCATTATCAGCAGATATTTCGAATAATGGCTCTGTTTTGTGAGCAATTGCAACTTATAAACTAAGCAATAAAGCGAAGCTTATAAGTAGTTTTTTCATAAGTAAGTTTTAGTATTTTTGAATGCAAATCAAATGATTAGCTATTTTAAATAATTGCTTAAATTTTAATTTAATAGCCTACTAAATAAAAATATTTAATTTTATTTTGGATAAATTTTGTTATTAATTCACATTATTTTAGTTTATTGAAATATTTCATTTTACTTTTACCCAAATTATAAATTACCATGGTCGATGTTATTTTAGGATTGCAATGGGGAGATGAAGGAAAAGGCAAAATTGTAGATTTTTTTGCAAAAGATTATGATGTAATAGCGAGGTTTCAAGGTGGACCAAATGCAGGGCACACGCTTTATGTAAATGAAAAAAAAATTGTATTACACCAAATACCGAGTGGTATATTTCATGAAGATAAAATAAACTTAATTGGCAATGGCGTAGTACTAGATGCGGTAACGCTAAAACGAGAATGCGACTCGGTAGCTGAATTTGGAGTAGATTACAAAAAAAATCTTTTTATAAGTGAGCGTACACACTTAATATTGCCAACTCATAGAGCAATTGATAAAGCAAGTGAGCAAAGTAAAGGCGCAGAAAAAATTGGTAGTACACTTAAAGGTATTGGCCCTGCATATATGGACAAAACTGGCAGAAATGGATTGCGGGTAGGAGATTTGTTAGACAAAAACTTTACTTCTCAGTATATAAAACTAAGATTGAAGCATCAACGTTTGTTGGATAATTTTAATTTTCAGGAAGATATTAATGCATGGGAAGAAGAGTTTTTTGAAGCATTAGAATTTTTGAAAACATTGAAAGTGGTAAATGGCGAATATTTTATAAATGATAAAATAAGCAGCGGTAAAAAAGTATTAGCAGAGGGAGCACAGGGCAGCATGTTGGATGTAGACTTTGGTACATTTCCATTTGTAACAAGCAGCAGTACCATTACTGGCGGTGTGTGTAGCGGCTTAGGCATAGCACCACAAAAAATAAAAGAAGTAATTGGCATTACAAAAGCATATTGTACAAGAGTTGGTAGTGGTCCTTTTCCTACAGAACTTATGGATAGTACAGGAGATTTTTTACGGAATACAGGTAATGAGTTTGGTAGTACCACAGGTCGCCCACGTAGATGTGGTTGGATAGATTTGGTAGCACTGCAATTTGCTTGTATGATAAATGGAGTAACTAAAATAGTAATGACAAAGGCAGATATATTAGATGGGTTGGAAGAATTGAAAGTGTGCAATAGTTATAATATAAATGGAGTAGAGACCAACAAAGTTCCTTTTCAAATGAATAAGATGGATATACAAGCTTTGTATAAAACTTTTGAAGGTTGGAATACAGATATTACCGCTGTAAAGGCTTTTAGCGATATGCCAGTACAAATGGAAACGTATATTAATTACCTTAACAATTTTTTAAAAGTGCCAGTAAAATATATAAGCAATGGCCCTGAAAGAGACCAATTGGTAATGGTATAAAAATATTTTAAAAATAATTGTAAAAAAATTTGGTGAATTAAAAATTCGGTTGAAAATTTACATTGCTAATCATAATAAACTATGGCAGAAAAAAAAATTACAGAAAAGAAAATTGCTACAAAAGCAACTAGTCCTAAACCTAAAATATCAAAAGTAAAAGACATTGATGAAGACGATGACTTAGAACTTGATGATGACTTTGAAGACGAAGAGAAACCAAAAAAGGCAGTAAAAGGAAAATCAAAAAAAACAGCATCGGACGATGATGATGATGACGATGTGGAGGTAGATGATGAGTGGGAAAAAAAGGAGGAGGAAGAAGACTGGGATAAAGATTTTGATGAATTTGATGCACCACCAACAAAAGCAAAAAAAGTAGGGGGAAAAAAAGTAAAGGATGAAGACGATGATTTGAATATGGATGATGATTTAAAAGCGTTTGACGACTTTGATGATGACGATGACGACGATGATTTTGGTGGAGGAAAGAGTAGCCGATTTAATGACGATGATTATTAAACTGAATGAATAAAGACAAACAAAATTTTATAAATACAAAAATAAAAATGTTGAATTGGGCAAACCAGTTCAACATTTTTTGTTTACTGGATAACAATGGCTACGATTTTGAAACTCCAGAATTTGAATTTATTTTAGCTGTAGGTGCAAATAGATCATATCATTTTATTGGACAAAAAGATATGGAAAACCTACAATCTTTTTATGATGAAAACCCAACTTGGCTTTTTGGCCACTTTGGGTACAATGCAATGGGCAATGCATATAGCAAGCAAACAAATACAAGTTTTAGCGATGGCTATTTTTTTGAACCGAGGATAATCTTAAAATTTTATAAAAACGAAATTGAACTAGTAAAAGGTGATATTTCTTTAGCAGAAATAAAATTGCAAATAGAAAATACGCCAATACCAATTTTTGAAAAGCAAAAAAATTCTTTAGAAATAACCCCCCAAATTACTAAAGAAATTTATTTAGAAAAAATAGAAAAACTACAACAACATATAAAAAGAGGTGACTGCTACGAAATAAACTTTTGCCAACAATTTTTTTCCGACAACATTTTAATAAATCCACTAGAGGTTTATAAAAAATTAATCACATCATCCCCAGCACCATTTGGTAGTTTATATAAATTAAACGAAAATTATTGCCTTTGCGCAAGCCCTGAAAGATTTTTAAAAAAAAGTGGAACTACACTAATTTCTCAACCAATAAAAGGAACAAGTAGGAGAGATGTAGATTTACTAAAAGATAAAAAAAATAAATATTATTTATTGCAAAGCAAAAAAGAAAAAAGTGAAAATGTGATGGTGGTAGACCTTGTGAGAAATGATATGAGTATGGTGTGCAAAAAGGGCTCTGTAAAAGTAAAAGAGCTGTTTGGTATTTATAGTTTTCCGCAGGTGCACCAAATGATAAGTACTATACAAGGGCTGGTAGAAAAAGATGCTACATTTACAAAACTAGTAGAAGCCTGCTACCCAATGGGGTCCATGACTGGTGCGCCAAAGCAGCGAGTAATGCAATTGATAGAGCAGTACGAAGAAAAACCGAGAGGATTATTTTCTGGCTCCATTGGTTATGTAACTCCAAACGGCGATTTTGATTTTAACGTTGTTATTAGAAGTGTTTTTTACAATGAAATAAAAAAACAGGTTGCTTTATTTGCTGGCAGTGGTATTACGTTTTACAGTAATGCTGCTGAAGAGTACGATGAATGTATGGCAAAACTAGAAGGGATGGTAGCAGTGCTTGCTTAAAGTTGTATTTTGGATATAGCAACAATCTTTTTCAATTTGATATTGCTACACAATTTTTTAAAATATATCTCAAAATCCACGCTTGAATTACTGGATAAATTTCTATTTTGTTATTTTCCTGTAAAACTTATTAACAAAAAT
>JAYUJS010000122.1:0-1316 GCA_043765095.1 Ferruginibacter sp. | reverse complement strand
AAATAGCAATGAGCAAAAAAAAATCAATACATAAAGCAGCTTGTACAAACTGTCAGATGGTTACTGATAAAGTAAAAGAGTATGGCACAAGAACAATTCAACACTATACAGTAGGTATTGGAACAAGTAAAACGTATTCGTATATAACATTTCGTTGTATAAATCCAGATTGTTGTTGTAAAACATTTCGCTATTATCCACCCGTTGAAGGGATAGAAGAATTGGACGGAAGAAGCCTATATAGCAAGAGTAGTAAGCAATATGCAGTACATAAAATGCTAACACAACAGGTCTCTTATAATGGATTGCACGAAGCACTTCAAAGTGACTTCGGCACTACTACCTCTTTGTACAGTTTATATACTTGGACACAAAAAGCAACAGTTGAAGCGGTTGCTTTACCCGAAGGGATAAAAGTGCTTCACACAGATGAAAAACACCCTTCAAAAAAAAGCAAAAGTCGAATAAAAAATTCGTAATAGCAAGTGCTGGTCGCGCCAAACCAAAAGATAAAAGCCAAGTATTACACGCTAATCTAGCAGCTAATAATGGAAAAGGTGCTATAGAACAGCACTATAACGAATTGATAAACAAAGAATTAGATCCAAATAGCGTAGAATTAGTAGTAACAGATATGCTACCTGCTTATGCAAGTGTAATACTTACACTTAGGCTGTACAAAATTAGATAAAAAGCTCCCCAAATTTTTGAGTAAATAATTATTGTTTTTTACCCCTATTTATTTAAAGATACAAAATAAAAATTAGATTTCCAAATTTTTTGAAAACACTATACTAATATACTGATAATGAGATATTTATGCTAATATTTTTCCAAAAAAGCAATCATGTTTTATAGCGAAACGTTCTAGAACAACTCGTCTATGTTTTTAGGATTTTTAACCAAAAATTGGGGGAAGCAAATATCGCTTTCTATACAGCCTACGTTTAACTAATGAAAAAGAAACAATTTGAAAATAAAAAAAGTTCCATTTTTCAGTTGAAGCAATCACGTGCGTTTTTCATTTTTCACTATTCGTTTTTAGTTGATTATTTTTCATTAGAAATAGTGCTGTTACGATTAGAAAAACGATAAAAACGAGTAAAATATTGCTTACATTTTCATTTAAAAATAAAGGCAAAGAAGAAATAAAAATCAAAGTGATACGTGTAAGTCCATTTACCAAAGCAAACGCACTGTTTACTCTACCGAAAAGGTGGTTCGGAACACTCTGAAAAATATACACTACGCGCTGCACTCGTGTACCTGCATTTGTAAGTCCTAAAATAAAAATTAGAAACAAATAAAGCGTTGTA
>JAYUJS010000121.1:0-1321 GCA_043765095.1 Ferruginibacter sp. | reverse complement strand
TTAGCTCTAATATCCACTCTACCTATGCCAACTGCTAGCAGTGCTACATCTACTTGGTTTATAGAAAAACCTACTGCAAATAAGCTTTTCGCAATTTGCGATACGTATATTTTTTCAGCAGTATTTTTTTGCCCAATAGTATCTAAACCTTTAAACGCCCAAGAATTGGGGCCAAAATGCTTTGCAGTTTCTGCCATCGTTTTTGTATAAAGGGGCGTAGCTTTCAACTGGTTTAGTATCTGTAGCTCTTTAGGCAAAATAGTTTCCTTTTTGCCATTTAATACTATTGCGCTGGGATTATTGTTGTTATCTGGGGGTGTTTGCTTATTGGTACTATCACCTTTATTGTCTTGGTTATGACCGCCACCATGGTCATCATCGTCTTTTTTTCCCTTCTTAGCTGCTAATTCTTGTCTAATTTTGTTTGCAGCATCACTTATTAGCTTGCCTGCTTTTGCCTGAGAATTACTGTATGGTCCTTTTTTTGCAAGTTGTGCATCAACTTTTGACTGGAGTTCTGATATTTGGCTTTGAGTGAGGTTTTTATTGATAAGACCAATGTCATTTATACGCTGCTGCCCCTCAGGACTAAGTGATTTTACAACTTTATCTCCAAGATCAAATACACTAGGCAAGGTGGGCTGATTCAATTTACCGCTCCTACTTCTTTCAGTTAATTGTATATTTAATTTATCCATTTCAATTTCTAGCAAACTTCTATAAGTTTTTCCTAGCCTAGTGTTATCCTGAAAAGGGCCCATACTGTCCTTAGGTAATTGGTTAATTGTGTGTCTTATATCCGCAATCAAGGTTGTTGGTTGTTGGTTGTTGGTTGTTGGTTGTTGGTTGTTGGTTGTTGGTTGTTCATAATGTTTTTTTATAAATAATTATTTTCTTTATTACATAAAGAAAATAATTAATCAGTTTTACCATAAATATTTCAAGTATTTTAAATTTTTTGCGATTTTTTGCCATTTCCAGAGTTTTCTCTTGTTGCTACTATAAAAGTATCTACAGAATTCCTTCTATCATAATTTAAGCTTGCTGCTGCATTAGCTGATAATCTACTTGACATATTGTTTTATATTAAATAGTTTGAAGATAGTATATACTTTATAAAGTGAAAATTATTTCAATTTTACCATAAATTATTAGCAGTCTTTTCCACAATTGTATAAAATACCTTCACACCTTCAGGGACTTGGTTGCCCATATGTAGTTGTCGTAAGCTTTATCACTCGTTTATTTTTAGCAAGCCTAATGATGTACATATTATCATAATCATTGTCTGGTATTGCTGCAATGTCTACATTACAAAGTG
>JAYUJS010000120.1:0-1322 GCA_043765095.1 Ferruginibacter sp. | reverse complement strand
ATTAATTTTCTTATAAAAATTAAATAAGAAATTTTGTTACCCAATTTAACTTTTTAAAAAATTTAACAAATTCATTATGTATTATCATTGATATTTTTCCAAATAGCAGCGCTATCTAATGTTGAGGGAGATTCAGACTTCATTTTTTAAAATCGTCTTCTACTTTCAATTATCTGCCATAGCGGAACAGCATTTAAACTAATTTCTATTGCAGAAACTAGCATTAATTTTACAAGAACTTCATGGGCATATCCTTTTTTTTATTAATTTATGTGAAGGTAAACTCATAATAATTATTTTTCTCAAATTTAATGGGTTTTTTATGAAGCGGATATATACTTTTTAAAAAATTTAGATAAAATAATTGCCAAATTTAAATGCAAATTTTGAACGTAGCTTCCCCATCAAACCTCAATCAACGAATTAATGTTTATAAAAAAGAATTACAAAAAAAAAATCCTACTACTGAATAACACCTACAAACCCCAAGGGGTTTACTTTGAGTAACGATGTGTGAAACCAATGGACTAATGGGTGCAACCCATGGAATACTTATAAATTAAATGCATTATAAAAGCAAAATTAAAATACAAATTTTGAATGTAGTCCTTCAATAAACTAAGGATAATTTCCGCAGCCCAGTTAATATTTAATGGCTTGTTAAAAAATAAATATATAAATTCCCTTACCAACCTTTTCATTTCACCGATTGTCTTAATATTAATATCGCTCTTTTTACAACGAAAATGACCGTACCTACAAGCAAACATACCTATCATAAAGTTTTGTTAACGCTGTAACTTTTTTCTTACATCTTCGTTTTAAAAATAAACATGGTATTAAATTTGATTTTATATTATCATTAAAACTTACAAACATGAAAAAATTATTATTCACACTTAGTATTTTGGCAGCAGGCTTTGTGGCAATTAGCCAAGACCTTGCACCAGACCAAAACCCAAATTACAAAATAAGTATTGACAAGTATGCTAGCAACCAACTGGCATTACAAACTACCAATAATACTACCATACAAGATACCTATAAAGCTTACGATTGGAATACTGCAAAAGATGAACGCAAGACAAATAGAAGAAATTTTAGAAGAGAGTTTAGACAAAATAATAGTAGAAATGGAAATTGGAATAATAATAATAATTGGAATAGTGGCTGGAACAACAACAGCTGGAACAATGGCTGGAATAATAACAACTGGAATAATGGTTGGAACAATAATAACTGGAGTAATAATTTAAATAACTGGTGGAATGGTATTGGCTTAGTCGATAATATTTTTCGACTTTTTTGGTAACAAATAATTT
>JAYUJS010000119.1:0-3649 GCA_043765095.1 Ferruginibacter sp. | reverse complement strand
CCGTAAAAATATTTGGAACTAATATTGTAAAATTTGGCTTATAACTTATTGTCTCTTTTTTGAACTGATTGTATAATAAAATATAATCCAATAAATGCTGCTAATATTGTAATACCCAAAAAACCAGTATAAGGCTTATTTATAAAAATTACCCCTGCTATAAAAGTATAAGTAATCATAAATACAATAGGCAATAAAGGAAATAATTTCATTTTAAAAATTCCACTTCCATTAAGATTAGCAGTTGTTTTTCTAAATTTAAAAATAGTAGCTGCTGCTAAAACCATCCCAAAGCAATCAAGAAAGATAGAAAAACTTAAAATTTCATCAAAAGTTTTAGCCCAAAAAATAGTGAGTATAATAAGGCTAGCAAATAAACTTAGGCTAGCAACAAGTACATTTTTTTTTGTAGTTCTTTTTTCAAAAATTTTTGGTAGTACGCCATCTTGGCTCATAGCTTCCATTATTCTTGGCCCCACCATAAGCTGAGCATTTGCGTATGCAAGAACTCCTAAAAAAAGTAATATTGATAATACATTTCCAGCACTATTTCCAAATACATGGCTTGCCATTACAGCCGCAATATTGCTAGATGTTTTAAGCTCATTAAAACCTATTACTTTATAGTATGCATAATTAATAGTAAGGTATAATACAATAATTATAAGTAGCCCAGTAATAATAGATTTAGGTATATTTTTTGAAGGATTTCTTACTTCTGCACCAAAATTTATAGATTGCTGATAGCCGCCATAAGTAAAGCTTACCGAAATTAACCCCAACCCAAATGCTTTAAGATATTCTTTTAATGTTGGGCTAATAGTATTTGCAGTTTCTAAAGTATTATTACTATTCGTATAAAAAAATAATGGACTTATAAGTAGTACAATAAAGCTTATTTTTATTATAGTCAAAATGTTTTGTGTTTTAGCACTTGTTTTTAAACCCGCCAAGTTTATGCAATACAAAATAATAATGGAAGCAATTGCAATTGCTAATTGAATAGTAGAGGTATCTTTTGTGTTTGGTATTAATACTTTTGCAATATACTCTGCACCAATTATGGCAATACCCGCTACAGATGTAGCATCTGAAATAAGAATAATACAATTGATACCAAATGCTATAGAGGGGTGATAAGCATAAGAAAATATTTTATAAAAACCACCAGTTACCGGATATCTGCTACCAATTTCTGCAAAAGTGAGTGCGCCACAAATTGCTATAATTCCCCCAAAAATCCAAACAGAAAAAAAAACAACTGGCGAGGGAGATTCCGCAGCTACAGTAGCAGGGGTACGAAAAATACCCATCCCTATAACAAGCGTTATCATTAACATTGTAAAATCGAAACGACTAAGTGATTGTTTAGTTAGAATCATAATAGTTTTGGTAACTTGAAATTACAATGTACAGTAAAACAATTTATTTTGCAAAAAATATCGCTCTATCTTTGCCGTTACATTT
This sequence comes from Ferruginibacter sp., assembly GCA_043765095.1. Lineage (GTDB taxonomy): Bacteria > Bacteroidota > Bacteroidia > Chitinophagales > Chitinophagaceae > Ferruginibacter. The sequence goes on along the minus strand of JAYUJS010000119.1, from coordinate 2,182 downwards.
ATGTTGGCCTCGTAGTACAATGGATAGTATAAGAGCCTCCGAAGCTCCAGATTCAGGTTCGATTCCTGACGAGGTCACTAAGTAAAATTTATGAATATAGACAAAATTGGTTCCTTATGTTTACTTAAAAAAATAAAAAAAATCTTACGCCCAAGTAATATCACTTGGGTTTAAAATTGCAATAAAATCATCTCCTACTTTTTGCCCACTAGCTAGCATACGTTTCATTTCGGCAGTATCAAAATTTAATCCACCAGGGCCGCCACCCAATGGTCTTTCAGGTCTAAACGAAAATAATTTTAATGGAATTTTATCTTCATAAGGATTATCTCTAGCCTTTACTCTAAAAAATTCGTCTACCTGTGCTGCATCTATACCACTGCGTTTTATTTTTCTTTTTACCGCATCAATGTATTCCAAAGCTTCGTTGTATTGGGTTGGAATAATAAGGTCGTTTTTGCCTACATCTTCTGTAAAAATATCTATAGTTTGTTGCAGAATAGGAAAAATGCTTTCAAACTGCCCATTCACGATTACTTTTTGCCCTGTAGATAATAATATGGTAAATATTTCTGTAGCACCAGCATCAATAGCCATTTGCACACCAGCATACTCTCGTACACCACCATCTACATATTGAAAATGTGGATTAGCTTCACCCGATATATGCAAGTTTATTTTAACAGGAGGCATAAATACTGGTTGACAGGCAGATGCCATTACCACTTTTCTAAATTGGTCAGCATTTACAATTTTTTTTACTTCATAGTTTTTTGACTCTTTTGGATTTTGCTCATTTGTAAAAACAACTAATTCGCTTGTTTGTAAACATACCGTTGTTAAATATATTTTTTTGCCAGAGTTTAATAATTTTTCATAATTAGTATCATTATAGTATTCCGAAATTAAATCAAATAAAGGGCTAGCATCAAAAATTGAGTGCTCATTTAATCTATCACCAAGGTTAAATTTATTTATTACATTATTATTAGTAATGGTAGTATACAATTTTTCTAGCAATGCAAATTCACCCATAGCAGCAAGTGGTACAATTAATGAACCTGTGCTAGTGCCTACATAGGTATCAAAATTTAGATTGGGATATTCTTTCAATAATCTTTTTAAAACACCCACTGCAAATGCGCCTTTGCTACCACCACCACTTATTACTAATGCTCTGTTCATGGTTTATTGATAAATTGTTTATTTGTTTTGTTACTATCACCTATTTGCAAACAGCAAATCTCCCACTCACTAATCCCACTTACTTATTAAACCTCTCTATTACTTTTTTCTTTTTACTTATACGAATACCAATAGACATTTGTAGCCACCAAGTTTTAAATTCATAATCTCTATGTGCAGTAAAGCCTAATACCAATTTGTTTAATAAATCTGCATTAATACCACCGCCTATTAATTTTTGTTTACCTGTACCCCATAAATGCTCTGCGCTTAAATTTATATTGGCAGCCCCTCCAAATACCAATGCATTTATTGTTTTTATTTTTACAGAAGTATTAAGACCAAACTGCCCTTCAATAACTTTGCCTGTATAAAATGCCCCTACTATTGCACCAGCTCTTAGTTTATGTTCTACTAAAGTAAATTGTGGTATTATTTGTATACCACCTACGTATAAATCTGCACCAGTTTTAAAATTTGTTACCATACCGTTATGTAGCTTAGCATACATTATAAACCCTTTAGGAAACTCAGTATCGTTTTGTGCAATACAATTTTGTTTAAACAAAATAAATGCAAATAAAATTTTAAATCTATAGCCTTTACATATCATATTATTTTTATTTAAAAAATTATTGTAAGTAATATTGAAATTTTTTGGTAATATATTTAAAAGTTTATTCTAACAAAAATTAAACCATATTTTTGAAAAATAAAATTCATTTATTATATGGTAAATATTTTAAATAAAATTAAGTTGTTGAAATTTTTAATTGTCACTTTATATAAAAATTTAGGTATATACGCTTACGTTGCACTTTAAACTTAAGATGTCTACCTTATCTAAATGGATAAAAAAATTACCTTTTTTGCTGTGAATTGTATAAAATTTAATTAGTGGTTTAAAGAAGATAAAGACTGCTATGAATACCTAGCATCTATAAAATGGGCTGATAATCTATATGCTTGTAAGAAATGTAAAAACACAAAATACTGC
>JAYUJS010000118.1:0-1330 GCA_043765095.1 Ferruginibacter sp. | reverse complement strand
AATTAGAAAAAGAAAATAATAATATTATTGATTTTTTACCACTGCATGGTACTGATTATGTAGAGTTTTATGTGGGTAATGCTAAGCAAGCTGCTAATTTTTATAAAACAGCTTTTGGGTTTCAAAGCCTTGCTTATGCTGGGCCAGAAACTGGTTTGATAGACAGAGTTAGTTATGTAATTCGACAAAATAAATTAACTTTTATACTTACAACTGCACTGCGGGAAGACCATGAAATAGCTAGGCATGTGAGCAAGCATGGCGACGGTGTAAAAGTAATTGCCCTTATGGTAGATGATGCTATAGATGCTTATGAACAAACTGTAAGCCGTGGAGGAAAAAGTTATATGATACCAACAATTACTAGTGATAATGATGGGGATATTGTAAAAAGTGGTATACACACCTATGGCGAAACAGTGCATATATTTATAGATAGAAAAAAATACAAAGGAATATTTATGCCTGGGTTTAGAAAATGGCAAACTTCTTATAACCCAATATCTACAGGCCTTTTGTATGTAGACCATTGTGTAGGCAATGTAGGTTGGAACCAAATGAACACATGGGTAAAATATTATGAGGAAGTGATGGGTTTTAAAAATATTTTAAGTTTTGATGATAACGATATTTCTACAGAATACTCTGCATTAATGAGTAAAGTAATGAGCAATGGCAACGGTTTTGTAAAATTTCCTATAAATGAACCTGCTGAAGGAAAAAAGAAAAGCCAAGTAGAAGAGTACCTAGATTTCTATAATGGTGAAGGTGTGCAACATGTAGCTATTGCAACTGCTAATATTATAGAAACTGTTACAGACTTACAAAGTAGGGGAGTGGAGTTTTTAAAAATACCTGCAAGTTATTATGCAGATGTATTGGATAGAGTAGGTAAAATAGACGAAGACCTAGCACCATTACAAAAACTTGGAATATTAATTGACAGAGATGAGGAAGGTTATTTGCTCCAGATTTTTAGCAAGCCATTGCAAGATAGGCCTACTTTATTTTTTGAAATTATACAACGCAAGGGTGCAAAAAGTTTTGGAAAAGGAAATTTTAAAGCTTTATTTGAAGCACTAGAAAGAGAGCAAGATGCAAGGGGAAATTTGTAATATTAATTTTCGTAATCTTATTATAAAAATGCAATGCATTTTGAAAAAATTTCAAAATGCATTGCATTTTTATTTTGTAATTCTATTTGAAGTATTATTTTGTGCCAGCAACTTTGTTTACATTGGCTGTCCACTCAGGGCTTATAGTACTTTTTTCTATTTTTATATAACTGCCAGGGCTAGTTTCTAACAACATTGTACCATCATCATTTATT
>JAYUJS010000117.1:0-1332 GCA_043765095.1 Ferruginibacter sp. | reverse complement strand
AAGCCAATAATGTAACCACAGGGCGTATTTACCAAACAGTAATTAATAGAGAAAGAGAAGGAGATTACCTTGGTAAAACCGTGCAAGTTGTACCTCACATTACAGACGAAATTAAACGTAGAATGCTGCTGCTTGGCGATACAGGAAATTTTGATATTGTTATAACGGAGCTGGGTGGCACTGTTGGAGATATAGAAAGTTTACCTTTTGTAGAAGCGGTGCGCCAACTGCAGTGGGAGTTGCCCGAAGAAGATTGTATGGTAGTGCATCTTACACTTATACCATATTTAAAAGCGGCAAAAGAATTAAAAACTAAACCTACTCAGCATAGTGTGCGTATGCTTAGCCAAGAAGGGGTGCACCCAGATGTGATTGTGTGCAGAACCGAACACCCATTAAGCGATGAAATAAGAAGAAAAGTAGCCTTATTTTGTAATGTAAAACCAGGTGCAGTTATAGAAGCTTTAGATGCATCTACTATATACGAAGTGCCATTAAAAATGCTACAAGAAGGGCTTGATGTAATTGTATTAAAACAATTACAAATTAATGGATATGCAGCACCAGAGCTTACTAAGTGGCGTGGTTTTTTAGATAAATTAAATTACCCAAAAAGTAGGGTAAAAATTGGGCTTATTGGAAAATACATCGAACTACAAGATGCCTACAAATCAATTTTAGAATCTTTTATACACGCAGGTGCAATGAACCAGTGCAAAGTGCAAATAGTAAATGTGCATAGCGAATTTTTGACCGATGAAAATGTAAGTGAAAAATTGCGTGAGCTTGATGGATTACTTGTGGCACCAGGCTTTGGCGCTAGGGGAGTAGATGGAAAAATTGCAGCAGTAAAATATGCAAGAGAAAATAAAATGCCTTTTTTTGGTATTTGCCTTGGTATGCAAATGGCAGTAATAGAATTTGCAAGAAATGTACTAGGCTGGAGCGATGCACACAGTACAGAAATGAATACTGCAACTTCAAAACCAGTAATAGCTTTAATGGAAGAACAAAAAAAGCTGAAGAAAAAAGGCGGTACCATGCGTTTGGGCGCTTACCCATGTGAAATAGCTACAAATACATTGGCGCATAAAATTTATGAAAGTGAATTAATAAGCGAGCGACATAGGCATCGTTGGGAGTTTAACAATAATTACCTAAATGATTTTGAAAATGCGGGGTTGCTGGCAAGTGGCAGAAACCCCGAAAGTAAATTGGTAGAAATTGTAGAGTTTAAAGGACATCCATTTTTTGTAGGTGTGCAGTATCATCCTGAACTTAAAAGTACGGTAGAAAACCCGCATCCTTTATTTGTAAATTTTGTAAAAGCCG
>JAYUJS010000116.1:0-3668 GCA_043765095.1 Ferruginibacter sp. | reverse complement strand
CAAGTCTTTAGTTAACTAAATTTTGAATGAAATGCTAAATTATAATAATTTGTTAAAACTAACTAAATTTATTTTTCAAATATATAAAGAAAAATTTTTCTAAAACAAATTTTTTGAAAAAAAAATAATAAAATGTTATTTTTTTAGATATGTGACCGAATACTCAAAAATTTTATTCAACATTTTTATTTTTTACAAAACGCAGCATAAAAATTATAATTGTATAAAAGTCTAAAAAAATGCTAAAGTTTTTTTTATTGCTAATTTTAAAAGCAAAATTTATATATTCGCAAAACGAAATTAGTTGTTAACCGAAACAATATTGTATAAATAATATCGTTAATTAATTTGAAAAACAATAGTAAACATGTTAAAATCATCAACAGTGAAGTATTTAGTAATTGCTTTGGTAGCTACTTTTTTTATTAGTTCATGTAAAAATAGCGGAGGCGGCAGCAAAGGAAAATCTAACATGACAGGTTGGAATTACAGCGACAAAAATATGGGTAATTTTAATGTAGCTAAAGTAAAGTATCCAAAAGCTGGGCCTGGCCTTGTGTTTGTGCAAGGAGGTTCTTTTGTAATGGGTGCAAAAGACGAAGATGTAATGGGAGATTGGAATAATGTACCTCGTCGTGTAACTGTACCATCTTTTTTTATAGACGAAACAGAAGTGGCAAACGTTCATTACCGTGAATACCTATATTGGTTGGAAAATACTTTTCCAGAAGATACAACATTTGTGAGTAAAGCATTGCCAGATACTTTAGTTTGGAGAGAAGAGCTTGCATACAATGAGCCTTACGTAGAGTATTATTTCCGTTTTCCATCTTATAATTTTTACCCAGTGGTAGGAGTAAATTGGCAGCAAGCACATGATTTTTGCATTTGGAGAACAGATAGAGTAAATGAACTTAAATTAATGGAAAAAGGATTTTTAAAAAAAGATGCAATAAAAAAAGAAATGAGAGGTGGGGGTGCTGAAGGATCATTTAATACAGAAGCTTATTTAACAAATCCAGAATTAGTACAAATGCCAAAAGGAAAACCCAAGAATAGTGGTATGAAGGATATTAATGGAAAACCACGTACTACGGTAAAAATGGAAGATGGTATTCTTAACATGGGGTATAGATTACCAACTGAGGCAGAGTGGGAGTATGCAGCTTATGGTTTGCTAGACCAAAATCCAAATATTAGAAAAAAAGAAAAAGGTAGCGGTGAAGAAAACAGAAGTAATCAACAAATATATTCTTGGGCAAAAAATCCAAATGGTTTAAGAGATAATCGTCGTGGTTCATTTCAAGGAAAATTTTTGGCTAACTTTAAAAGAGGTAATGGAGATAATATGGGTATTGCTGGTGGTTTAAATGACCGTGCTGCTATTACTGGGCCTGTAGTTTCTTATTACCCTAACGCTTTTGGTTTATATAATATGAGTGGTAATGTGAGTGAGTGGGTGCAAGATGTGTATAGACCAATGACTTCTTTAGACGGGCAAGACTTTAATTATTTTCGTGGTAATAAATTTGATAAATTATTTAAAAATACATCTGGTGAATATGAAAGAGATAGCACTGGAAAATTAAAAAGAACAGCGATATCTGATGATGAAGTAAAGAATAGGGCAAACTATCAAAGAAATGATGTAATAAATTATTTAGATGGAGACTCTGCAAGTGGTGTAAACTATGGCTATGGTGTTACTACATTAATAAATGATAAAGCAAGAGTAATAAAAGGTGGCAGTTGGAATGATAGAGCTTATTGGCTATCGCCTGGGGCACGTCGTTTTATGCAGCAAGATCAGTCTGCAAGTACTGTTGGTTTTAGATGTGCACAAACTTACCTTGGTCCGCCAGAAGGACCTGGATTTAGAGACGGAAATATGTTTCCAACTAGAAAACAAAAAAGTAGAAAATAAATTTTAATAAAACCCTTCTTAAAATGAAGGGTTTTTATTTGCCCCTAATTTAAATACCTACTATTTTTGCTAAATGACAATAGAAGCACTATACCAAATATTTTTGCAATGCCCAATTGTAGAAACGGATACAAGAAAAATAAAAAAGGGGGCTATATTTTTTGCACTAAAAGGACTTAACTTTAATGGTAATACTTATGCACAAAAAGCCATAGAATTAGGTGCCTCATTTTGTGTGTGTGATGAACAGACCATATATACAAGTGATAAAATTATTTATGTAAACAATGTACTTAATACCTTACAAGCTTTAGCAAAATATCATAGACGGCAATTGAATACCTTACCTAACGGTAGACAAGTTCCTTTTATAGCTATTACAGGAAGTAATGGTAAAACTACTACAAAGGAGCTTGTGTATGCTGTGCTTAATACTACATTTAAATGTTATACTACAAAGGGCAATTTGAACAATCACATTGGTGTGCCACTTACTATTTTATCAGTACAAAAAGATGCTGAAATAGCGATTATAGAAATGGGGGCTAACCATCAAAAAGAAATAGAAGGATATTGTGCTTATACATTGCCTACACATGGGCTTATAACCAACTGTGGTAAAGCGCACCTTGAAGGGTTTGGTGGAGAAGAAGGCGTAAAAAAAGGCAAGGGTGAGTTGTACAATTTTATTGCTGAAAACAACGGTACAATTTTTATAAATAGTGATTATGACTATTTGCAAACTATGAGTAAAAAAGTACGACATAAAATTACTTATGGCAGTACAAAAGCAACTTACACAGGTATTGTAATAGAAGATGCCCACTTTCTTAAGGTGGCAGTATCCACACCTAATAGTAATTTTGAAATACAAACCCAAATGGCAGGTAATTATAATATGCCTAATTTAATGAGTGCAGTATGTATAGGAAAACACTTTGGCGTTTCTGATGAAAAGATAAAAGAATCTATTGAAAATTATGCACCTTCAAACAGCAGATCGCAAATCATTAAAATAGGAAGCAACACTATACTGTTAGACGCTTATAATGCAAACCCTAGTAGTATGAAAGCTGCCATAGAAAACTTTGCAGCTATGGAAGGACACCACAAAATAATAATACTTGGCGGTATGATGGAACTAGGCGATGAAAGCTTAGCAGAACATGATGGGGTAGTAGCATTATTGCAGAAATACAATTGGGAAAAAATTATACTTGCAGGAAAAGATTACCAACAATTGCCTAATAATTTTATACACTTTGCTACAAGCGAAGAAGTGGCTGATTGGTACAAAATACAAGACTTTCAAAATAAACATATTTTAATAAAAGGCTCTAGAGGTATGGCTATGGAGAAAGTTATACTTTAGTAGTATGATTGTAAATTTATTGAAGTGTAGAAGATTTTTAGAAAAATTAAAAGCGAACGATAGCAAAAAAATGTTCTAAATTATTTATCCTCTTTTTTCTATGTTCAAATGTTTTTATTTAAACGTTTATACTTTTTAAACTTTATTTCTATTATTTGTTTTTCATTCTTTGAAGTAATAATACATCGGCGCTGCCTTTGTTAAAAAAAACACCGCACCTATTATGATGCGGCATTTTGTTGGTTTTAGGGGGTATTTGTTTTATAGATATTGTGAAACCGTTGCAAAGCCATTTTGTCATAACATATTGACAGTCAATATATTGAAATATATTCCGTATATTTGAATATGGAAAAGAACACCCAGCAACTC
>JAYUJS010000115.1:0-1337 GCA_043765095.1 Ferruginibacter sp. | reverse complement strand
CAATTATTGAAATGTTAAATTTAAAACAAAAAGTAATTTTTCTTAAAACTATAAAAGTAAATTTGTTTAAAAAATAAAGCCATGAAAAAAATAAGTTTTATACTTAGCAGTGCTGTAATAATTTTTATTTCTTGCAAAAAAAGTGCTACAGAAGCCGCCACTCCTACTGGCTACCAATGGCCTGCAGGCACTAGTGAGTATGCACCTTATACAAATGGTTCTACTTTTACTTTTGAGACATCTACAGGCACACCAGTGGTTGTAGATAGTTTTACTTATACTGTTACAAAAGATACAGCTATAAGCGGCAAAACTTTTAGAAAACTACAATCTAATAAACCATCTTTAGCTGCTACTTATTTTACAAACTTTTCAGATAATGTAATTACAGAAATTAGTTATAATAATTCCTTTCAAGGTGTTGCTATCCCCCCTATTTTACAAACTGTGTTGTTAGATAATGTAGCCGTAAATACAGTATGGAAAGATTCTACTACAGTTACAGTTCCTTACAATGGTTTTAATATTCCTATACCAGTTTCTTTTAATTATACCATGTTACAAAAAGACATTACAAAAAATATTTTATCAAAAGATTATGTAAATACTTTTGAAGTAAAACAAATAATAAGTATACCACAGCAATATTCAACTGCAGCAAATCTTCCAACAAATAGTGTACAACTAAATAATTTTTATTCTAAAGGTGTAGGTAGAATACAAAGAGATGCGCAAGCAAGCTCAATAAAAATAAAACGATATAATGTTGTAAAATAAAATTTGTATCAAAAAATTACGTTCTTTTTTTAGAATATGCTTGTAAAATTATTGTATTGAATCTACATCCAAATACATAACTTCCTTTTTGAGAGTAGTACTTACACTATCCATATTTTTTTCTACAATTATCCACTGTGGTTGTATTACCCATTTTCCATTTATTTTATACACTTTAAATGATTTAGTCATTTTACCTTGGGAAGTTTCAATATTATATAAAAGTTCTTTTGCACTATCTAATTGTGCTTCGTTGCAAGAAACTAGTTTATAATAATCATCATGTTGTATTAGCAATTCTTTTTCATAAACAACTTCGCTAAATATGGGTATTATTGGCTTTGCAACTATTTTTATTTGTTTTAATGTTGTTTTTTTATCTGGTATTTTAGCATATTTATTCTCTATCTCTTTAAAAATGTGAAAATTAATTTTTTTGGTAATAGTATGCTTAGGTAAAGCAATTATAAAAATATTATTAGTAATATTTTTTTTATGCTGTGGCATTAAAAATAATACAGTAAAAAAAAATAAAGGAAATATTATTAATCCTAAAAATG
>JAYUJS010000114.1:0-3673 GCA_043765095.1 Ferruginibacter sp. | reverse complement strand
GGCTACCAAATCTTTAAATTTGTTTTTATGATTATCCAAAAAATAGAAATTTATAAATATAGTATTCCCATGCATCCATTTACAATAGCTACAGGTACTATGGAGTATGCACAAAATATTTTAATAAAAGTATTTACTTCAAAAAATATAATTGGTATTGGTGAATGCTCAGCTTTCCCAATGATAGTAGGGGAAACACAAAACACTTGCTACGAAATGGCAAAAGATTTTGCAAAACTTTGGAAAGGTAAAAGTGCACTAAATATTGAGGATAGATTAATGGAGTTACATTTATTTACTGCTGGTAATAGCACTATAAAAAGCGCCTATGACATGGCATTGTATGATATTGCAGCTAAAAATGCTAATCAGCCATTGTATATTTTTTTAGGCGGTACAAAAAAAGAAATGCTAACCGATATTACCGTTGGCATAAGCACACCAGATGCTATGGCGCAGCAAGCAAAAGCCTTTGTAGAAAAGGGCGCAACTATTTTAAAAATAAAACTAGGCAAAGATGTTGTGACCGATGTTGTAAGAATAAAAACGATAAGAGAAAGTATTGGTAACGATATAAAAATAAGAATTGATGCCAACCAGGGCTGGAGTGTAGAAGATGCAACAAATGCACTCACACAATTAGGGCAATACAATATTGAGTTTTGTGAGCAACCTATGCGTAGTTATAATGATGAGTATTTACCAGCACTTATAAAAACATCTTCCATAAAAATAATGGCAGATGAAAGTGTTTACAATCACCATGATGCAGTACGATTAATAAAAAATAAAGCTTGTCATTACATTAATATAAAATTTGCCAAAAGCGGGGGCATACACGAAGCATTAAAAATTATTGCCGTAGCTAAAGAAAATAATATCCCTTGCATGATGGGCGGTATGCTCGAGAGCCGTGTAGCCCTTTCTGCATTTGCACACTTTGCCGCAGCCAACCCACAAATTATTTTTTACGATATGGATACTTGTATGCTTGGGCACAAAGTAGACCCAGTAATTGGTGGAGTAACTTATGAAGGCTATAATGTGCAATTACCTGATGGTATGGGCATTGGGGCAGATGTACAAAAATCCTTTTTAAACGAATACGAAAATGTAACAGTTTAGTAATTTTAATAAAAATAGAATTTGTATTTTTGTAATGCATGTTTATAAAGAAAAAAATAATGGCTTTAGGTTTGCTGCTTTTAGTAGCAATGCCGTTGCTTATATTTTCTTTATTGCATTTAAAGCAACGATACATTCAGCATCAAATGGAAGAAAAGCTAGAACTATCTTCTCTTAAAACTATAGAGCTTTCCAACAATTCTTTTACATGGATAAAAAATGGCAAAGAAATTTTAATAAATGATAAATTGTTTGATGTAAAATTTTTTACAAAAAAAGAAAATAGTATTGTTTTTATTGGATTATATGATAAAGATGAAGATGCTATAAAAAAAAGTATAAAAAATTTATCAAAAAATGAAAACCAAGATGGGAATCGAGTAAAGTTCTCAATTTTAAAATTAGCCTTTTTGCCAATGCTAAAAAGCCAATTTACTTTCGACTCAACTATTTTTTTTATAACACTAGAAAAAGTATACCCTGCATTTCAAGAAATTCCTATTTCACAATTAATATCTGTACCTACAACTCCTCCGCTAGTTTAGTTTAATTTTTTATTATTTTAATTACAATTTTTTGTGATTAGCACTATTATATTTTAATAGTGCATTTATTATTTTATTAAACTAAACTTTCATGAAAAATATCATAATTTTTGTTGCATTTTTTTTAATGCAACAAAATACATCCGCACAAAATAAAATCAACATTGCTGATACCAGTAAAAAACAAATAGACTTAGAAGAGATTGTTATTTCATCAAGCAACTTTAACGAAAAGAAAAAAAACATAGCACAAAAAGTAGATGTAATAACTGCCAAAACAATTGCTAATACCAATGCGCAAAATACAGGCGATTTACTAATAAGCACAGGGAAAATATTTGTACAAAAAAGCCAACAAGGTGGTAGCAGCCCAGTGCTTAGGGGGTTTGAAGCCAGTAGAATTTTATTAGTAATAGATGGAGTGCGCATGAATAATGCCATTTACAGAAGTGGGCATTTGCAAAATGTAATTACAACAGACCAAAATACACTAAGCAGAGTAGAAGTAATGTATGGCCCATCTTCTACCGTTTATGGGAGTGATGCTCTGGGCGGCACTATTCATTTAATTACTAAATCGCCCATACTTTCTGGCGACAAAAATTTTCTTACAACTGGCACAGCTTTTACAAGATACAGTTCTGTAAATAATGAAAAAACCTTGCATGTAGATGCTAGCATTGGAGGCAAAAAAATTGCATGGTTTCAAGCATATAATTTTAGTGATTTTGGAGATATGAAAATGGGTAGCATTTACAATGAAGCATATCCTAATTTTGGCAGAAGAAGTAAATTTATAAGTCAAATAAATGGTATAGATTCCGTGCAATTAAATGCTGATGATAAAGTACAAAAATTTTCTGGATATAAACAATGGGACATTACACAAAAATTATTGTTTAAACAAAATGACCACATCTCACATTTGCTAAATATTCAATTTTCTAACTCTACTAATGTACCAAGGTACGATAGATTGCAAGATGTAAAAAACTTTGGGGGCAGCATAGGTACTACACTTCGCTTTGCAGAATGGTTTTATGGACCACAAAAAAGAAATTTATTTTCGTATGAATTTAATAACAATAAGCAAGGGTTTTTTAATGAAATAAAAGCCAATGTAAATTATCAAATTATTGAAGAAAGCAGGCAAACAAGGGAATATAGGCGCACGGATAGGTTTGATAGCCAAGTAGAGAAAGTAAAAGTATTTGGTGCAACAATAAGTGGAAGAAAATTGATGGGTAGAAATGAATTGGTATTGGGTGCAGACTTGCAAATGAATAATGTGCAATCTACTGCTACAAGAACAAACTTAAACACTGGAGTTGTTGTTCCTTTAAACACTCGCTATCCAGATGGAAAAAATACAATGAATAATTTTGGTATATATGCACAACATATTTACAAATTTAAAAATGATAAGCTAGTTTTAAATGATGGATTTCGATTGCAAGCCATCACTTTAAAAAGTAATATTGTAGATAATTCATTTTTTAAGTTACCAGATACAGCTGTTCAACAAAATAATATTGCTGTTACAGGAAACATTGGATTGGTATACACTCCACAAAAAAGTACCATTATTTCTACTGCTATCTCCTCTGGTTTTAGAGCACCGAATATTGATGACTTAGCAAAAATATTTGAGTCTAGTACTGCTGCTAGGCAAGTGGTTTTTCCTAATGCAAATTTAAAACCAGAGTATACTTATAATATTGATTTATCTGTAACCCAACATATAGCAAACACAGCAACGCTAGAACTAACGGGCTTTTACACCCGATTTACAAATGCAATTGTAAAAGCAGGTTTTAAAATAAATGGGGAAGATTCAATTTTGTACAATGGAGTAAAAAGTCAAATATTGGCAAGCCAAAATACCAATAATGCAAGGCTTTATGGTTTTACTTTTTCTGCAAAAGCCATTTTATTTAAACGGCTTACATTTGCTAGTACATTAAGTTTTACCAAAGGAGATTTTGAAACAGATGCTTCAAAAC
>JAYUJS010000113.1:0-1342 GCA_043765095.1 Ferruginibacter sp. | reverse complement strand
CAGGGATATTAGCTTGTTAACAAAAAAATAATTAATTTATATTAATATTTTTTAAAGCGCTTATGTATTTCAAATAAATACTTCCATTTTTAATTATTTTTTTACTTACTTTCAGTTCTAAATTATTTAAAATGAAAAAAAATATTGCTATTCTGTTCTTAGTTTTTTCTTTTATATACACGAAAGCGCAAATGAGCGAAAGTTCCATTGATTCTCTTGTAAACCTCACCTTAAAAACATTTGATGTACCAGGCATTGCTGTTGGAATTATAAAAGATGGAAAATTAATACATGCCAAAGGATACGGTGTGCGTTCGCTTAAAAATAACTTACCTGTAGATGAAAATACTTTATTTGGCATAGCCAGCAATAGCAAGGCTTTTACTAGTGCTGCTTTAGCAATGCTAATAGATGAAGGTAAAATAAAATGGGATGATAAAGTAACTGATTATATTCCTGAATTTAAAATGTACGACCCTTACGTAACGGCTGCATTTACTATAAGAGATTTGCTTACACACCGCAGCGGGCTTGGGCTTGGTAGCGGTGATTTAATGTTTTTTCCAGATGGTGGAAATTTTACTAAAGCAGAAATGATACATAACTTGAGGTACTTAAAAAATGTATCGGAATTTCGTACTAAGTTTGACTATGATAATAATTTATACATAGTAGCAGGGGAGGTAATAGCAAAAGTAGCTGGCATAACTTGGGAAGAATTTGTAGAGCAAAGAATGATGAAACAAATTGGTATTACCACTAGTAAAGCATCGTATAATAGAGTAACTAATAATGCAAATATTATAGATGCACATGCCCCAGCTGATGGTAAAATAGTAATGATACCACACGACTGGAATCCAGTAGCCAATGCCGCAGGGGGTATTATGAGCAATATTACTGACCTTAGCAAATGGCTTATTTTGCAAATGAACGGTGGTAAATATGGTGATGGTAAAAAATTGTTTAGCAAAGCCATGCACGATGAAATGTGGAGTCCACAAACGATTATACAAACTGGCTTAGGTGCATACAACACCCACTTTTCTGCTTATGGGTTAGGTTGGTTTTTGGCAGATGTAAAAGGCTATAAGCAGGTGAGCCACACAGGTGGACTTGCAGGAACAGTTACGCAAATTACTTTGTTGCCAGAGCTTAATTTAGGAATTATTGTTTTAACAAACCAACAGTCTGGCGCAGCTTTTAGTAGCATTACCAATACTATAAAAGATACTTACTTAGGATATGCAAATAGGGGGTGGGTAAAAAAGTATAGCGACAGAACGAAAGCTGGTGAAGCAGAAGCGAAAAAAATAAATGAAGATATTGCTAAAGATATAAA
>JAYUJS010000112.1:0-1342 GCA_043765095.1 Ferruginibacter sp. | reverse complement strand
CTGCAAATACATTTATTGCTTCTTCATCTGCAGCAGTTTTTAAAGCTGTACGAAATTCTGTTTCTAAACTTGGCTGTAATAAGCGGCGATAACTATCTTTAATAGCTTTTCGTATTTGGTCGCTACATGTGCTCATGCCTTTTATGTAAACATCCTCCATAATTTCTAATGCTATTTCTTCCAATGGTTCAATAGCAACTTTTAAAAACCCTTCTAAAAATCCACGCAAAATAGCCAGCGTTCTATGTGAGGGAATGGTAGAAATTTTTTCTGAAAAAGCATAATAATCTTTATACTTAATAGCTTCTATTTCTTTATCAGTTATCACCGTACTTTTTACCAACCCTTCTTTCTCAAAAAACCTACGTAGTTTTTCTCTTACAATAATATCCTCGTTTACTGTTTCAGCAATTATATCTCTAGCACCTTGCAATGCAGCATCTTTGGTTAAAACTTTTTCATTTATAAATGCAGCGGCTTCTTTTTCTACATCAATATCTGTTTGTGCTAAAAGCATATCTGCCAAAAGTTGTAAGCCATTTTCCCTTGCTACTACTGCTTTTGTTTTACGTTTTTGTTTGTAAGGCAAATAAATATCTTCCAATTGAGTGATGGTAATTGCTGAATCAATTTTTGCTTGCAACTCCTCCGTCATCTTGCCTTGCTCTGTTATTGTTTTTTCGATAAATGTTTTGCGTTCAGCAAATTCATTCATTGATTTATTTTCGTCTTGTATTTGTTGTATTTGTACTTCGTCTAAGGCACCAGTATTATCTTTTCTGTATCGAGCTATAAATGGTATGGTACTACCTTCTGATAATAATTGTAATACTGTTTCTACCTGCGATGGTTTTATAGAGAGTTTTTGAGATATGAGGTTTTGGAACATTTGTTTTTCTAAGGGTTTATTTTGTGGTTACGAGTTTTGGAGTTACTTGTTACGGATTAAATTTTAATGATTTACTGGTTGGTCAACTCCATTATCTTTTAGATGTTATCAATATTTATTTTTTTGTTTAAAAGCATAGACAGCAGTTAAGTTCAGTTTCATTTGCTATTGTTTATTCCGATTTTTTTTGAAACTCCGTTCATATTCAAATCTTTTTTCATCATTTTTGATTGCGAAAATAAGTAATGAAGGGATAAATATTTAGTTAATATTATTTTTATTTATCAACACAAAATAGTAAGAATTACAATACTAATTAATTTGAAAGAATATCTTCGATTTTAAAAGAATACAGAATTAGGCTACATAATTATAAAAAGTTTTATATTTATTTTGAGTATTAAAATATAAATTTTTGTTTGAAACTACGAATTTTGGTACAATTTTAAAAAA
>JAYUJS010000111.1:0-1350 GCA_043765095.1 Ferruginibacter sp. | reverse complement strand
TTGCTAAAAGCAAGAGCCGCCAACGGTTTTAATGTATGGGCAAAGGATTGCATTATTTTTCCATTGAAGAATGAAGAAAATAAAATTGTATCACTTTATGGCAGGAGTATTATAAACAATGAAGAGAGCAGACATTTTTATTTACAAAACCGAAACGGACTTTATCCCAACTATCCAAGTTTACAAACAAAAAAATTAATCATTGTAGAAAGTATTATAGATGCAGCAAGTTTATTGCAAATCTCCATACTCAATACTAACTACTCAATACTAGCACTCTACGGCACAAACGGACTAACAGACGAACACCAACAAGCCATAATAAATTTACCACAATTAGAAGAAATTATTTTAATGCTTAATGCAGATGAAGCAGGTATTGCAGCCACACACAAACATGCACATACCTTACAAGCATTACACACAGGAGTACATATAGCACAGGTACATATACCTACAGGCGAGGACGTAAACAGTTTATTGCAAAGCCATGATGATGCAAAAATATTAATTGACCTAATCGAACAGCGAACAAATTTTTCTTTTTCAACTGAAAAAGAAAAAATACAATCCTCTGAAAATATTGACAGTATTGGAACACAGCAACAATCTGCGTTCCCCCTTCGGGGGTCAGGGGGCTTGATTACTCAAAATGCAGAGTTATTAATTTATGATAATTGCGAATTGTATATTGAAGTATTAGGTGGTGTAAAAATCACAGGCTTAGACCGCATGAAGGTTACATTAAAAGTGTGCGGTAAATCCCCCCTTCGGGGGGTGGGGGGGCTTAGTTGGTACAGTTTAGATTTATACAACCAAGCCCAGAGAGAACAAACGATAAGCAGCATTGCAGAAAATTTAGAAGTAGGCACACAACAAACAACGAACACTTTTATAAATTTGATCACAGAATTAGAAAGTTATCGAATAAAAAAAATAGAAGCCTTACAACCAAAAGAAAAAAAGGATTTTGAAATTACTACAGCCCAAAGAGCAGCAGCAGTAAACGAATTAAAGAAACCAAATCTTTTGCACCGTACCGCTGAAATGATAGCATTAACGGGTATTGTAGGCGAGGCAAGTAATAGTATGATTGCTTATTTAGTGTATTGTACAAGAAAACAAAACGTACCCTTACACATCATGTTTTTGGGAAGTAGTGGCAGCGGTAAAACGTATTTGCAAGAAAGAATAAGCGAACTAATACCCACAGAAGATAAAATAGAAATTACCCAAATAACTGAAAATGCTTTGTATTATTTTAAGCAAGACGAACTAAAAAACAAATTGATTTTAATAGAAGATTTAGACGGAGCAATGACGGTATTTTATCCATTGAGGGAATTACAA
>JAYUJS010000110.1:0-3718 GCA_043765095.1 Ferruginibacter sp. | reverse complement strand
ATAAAACTCATGTTAAGAAAATCAGCAGCCGTTAATCCATTCACTGCTTGCTTTGCATTTATTAATACCACTGCATTGCTCATGGGTGTTTGGTGCGTAACTTTTAATGAGTCTAAAAAAGCAGGTAGCTCCAAAGAATCTACCAACAAAGTATTGTATGTGTAATTAAATTTTATTTGTTTTCCCTTTATGGCTCTGCCATAAGCAATCGTAGTATCTCTTGGGGTGATGGTGACTGGCATACGATTTATGGTTAACAATCCATCTACAAAATTGTAGTTGTACAATGCAGATAAAGCAATAGAAGCCGGCAACGTAAGGTTTGTAACCGATGAAGCTGCACGTCTATAATACAAACCAATATTGCTTTGGTTATTGGCGGATGATGTGTAGGTAACATCTGTTAAGCCAAGGTCTGTAAGTGTTAATCCTGTTGAGTCTAAAGGCACATTATTTATTTTTACTGCAAAAGAATAAGCGGGTATTTTCTCGCCAAATTTTTTAGCGGCACTGTTTACCGTTACTGTAACATTGGCTGGCATTGTTCCAAAAAAATACAATGAATCGCTTTTACCACCATCTAAATTATTGGTAGTAATACCTGGGTTATAAATTACCAGCGGTGGGTTACCCATAAAAGTTGGAATGTTTGCTGTAAGTTGTTTTCCATTATTGGAAACTACCGCAGGTATTGTATCGTAGCGGAAAATAACTTTTGCGTTGTTGGAAAAATATTCACCTTTCACCATAATATTTACTGGGCTTACCCCTGGCGTATAAGCAGAATCTTGCAGGCGCATACTATCCACCAATGGAAAAGAAGTAGAGAAAGTTTTTAAAGCTGCATCGGCTTGTACAAAACCATATCCTGAGTTTACATCGTACCCAGGTGTATCCATATCAATGGCACTTGTTTGCAATATTGTTTTCATTTGCACCCCAGTAAAAGATTCGCCACTAAAATATTTTTTCTTTGCTTGCATTAGCAAAGCTGCTACAGCTGCGGCATGTGGGGCTGCGGCAGAAGTACCAAAGAAATTAGGGAATGGATCACTATCAATATTTACACCACCAAAATTTACAGTAGTGTTTACTCCATTTGGTGCAGTAATATCTGGTTTAAATCTATTGTTGCCATTTATTAAAGTACCACCTCTTGAAGAGAATGAAGCAACAGTTGGCGTATTGCCATACTCAGGTGTATTTGTATAAAGTACCGCCCCTACTGTAATAGCGCCTGCTGCATTGGCTTGCCCAAGTATAGTTCCAGTATTTTGTATGTTGCTGGTAATAGTACCTTCGCCTCTATAAATTACATATTTAAAACGAACGTTTCTGCTACCGCCTTTTCTTGTTATAATAATTTTTGCATCTATATTTTCCAATACTAGAAACGGACAAACTTCAAATGGATCTCCGTTTAAATTATTTCTATTGAAACCAAATTTTCTACTACCAAATTTATCCACCAAATAAATATCTAAATCATCTAATGCACCAAGGGCATCTCCATCTGAATAAAATTTATCGTCCCATTGAAGTGTGATGGTATAAGTGCCTTTTGTGAATGCAACATTTTGATAAACGTTACCTCCACCAAAATCATGCGCCATGCCCACATAACCTACTGGTGCAGCAATAGGAGCAAAAACGCCTTCATAAGATTTTGTGCCAAAGTTACCTGCCGATGTAAAATAACTTACACCACTTGCAGTAACATTATCTACCGCTTTAGCAATTACACCATCAGCAAAAAATGGCTCTGTTATGTAAGTAATATCATCTACAATTACATTACAACCTGAGTCTCTTAATGCTTTTATACCCACTGCAAAATCATCGGCACTTTTAAAACCACTACGGAAATACAATGCAGCATCGGGTGCTACATCATGTACAATTTGTAGCATAGCTCTTCCTTCGTCTGTTGCTCTTCCGTAAGGATATTCTTCTACAACTTTTACCGGAATTTTATGTACCGGATTTCCTGTACCAGGTAAATCTCCATTAATAACATCAAGCGCAGCAGGGTTTCCAAACTTGGTATTGTAACTGTCTGACATTACCCCAATTTTAATTCCACTACCCGATATTTTCCATGCTTGTTTTGCCCTATGGCTCCTCATGGCTTTATCTCCTTGTGTGGTTGTGAGGCCAGTAAAGCCAGATGTGATTGGCGTAAAATATGGACGTACGTATCTTATAAATTGTGGCAACGCATTTAACAATGGTAAATTAGCAATAGGAAAAAATCCAGTTATAATAAGAGAACCAGCACCATTATTTACAAAGCTATTCATACCATAAGCTGGCGTTTGCAATAAAGTTTTTAGGGCTTGATAATTTGCTGTAGTTGCTACCACTTCTATCAACACTTCATTGCTAGAATCTCTTATTAAAAAAATATTATTGGTTGCCGTAGTATCTACCAACGAGTTGGGAAAATTAAATAATTGTGTAAGCTCGGCACCTATTAAGTTTGCGGTAGTATCGTTTGTAGGTGGTGCATAATAAGGAATAATACAGTTGGTTAAAATTACTTTTAATGTTGCTGCGGCTGTACAACCAAGTGCATCGGTAACGGTATAATTATAAACGCCAGCAGCAATATTTGTTGTTGCACTTCCACCATAAATATATGGAGCGGTACCACCTGTAGCAAGCAATGTTACACTACCAGTTGTTTGCCCATTTTCGGTACATACAATTAAGGTATCTGCTGCTGAAGTGGTCAATGTTACATTGCAACAAATGGTACCAGTAACTACGCCTCCAGGTGCTATCCAGTTAGATGTAGAACCTATTAAAACAAAATTATTTAGTGTGCCGTTATTGTTGTTTCCACTTGCATCTGTTAAACTTGTTTCTGTAAGATTTACTCCGCCTGCTATGCCTTGGTTGAAATGGTAAGCAGCCAACAAGCCAGACTGGGCTTGTATTTCACAATTTCTATTTGCTAAAATTTGTGCAGAAGTACGCACTACATTCCAAACCCTTACTTCATCTATATTACCGTCAAATTCATCTCCTGTGTATGCATTAGCACCAATACGGGTTGCACTTCCATTGCCTGTAAAGGTTGATGGAATTATGGCTTGCCCTATTAAAATTCCATCTCTGTAAACTTTACGTTCTTTTGTTACATTATCGAATGTGCAAGCCCAATGGTGCCAGTTGTTATCGTTTGTAATTGAAATTTCAAAATCGTTTGCACCGCCCCAAAAATTGAAAATAAACTTATCTGTATTTGAAAAACCAATATGCAAAAGTTGATTATTACCTGCTGCTACTCCTTGAGAAAAAGCTACATCATAAGTGTTTGTTGAGTTTCGTTTAAGCCACATTTCTACCGAGAATGATTTGTTGGTTACATCTGTACCCGCATTCGGTAACGCTACCCTATCATTTAAACCATCAAAATTTAAAGCAGCCGCAGCACCACTCAACGGACATGTAAGACTATACGTTGCAGTAGCATCTTTAGCTGCACTCCAATTGGCATTCATGAAAGCTACATTATCTACTTTTATACAACTTAAAGATGGATTATTGGTTGCGACAAAAGTGGTTAAGTTGTTATTGTTACCGTTTTGAATGTTTAAACTGGTTAAAGCATTACTATTGCATTGAAACCTAGTAACGGATGTGTTGGCACTTAAATCGAGTGTTGTAATATTATTCAAGTGGCAATATATCCATAACAAGTTTGGGTTTGCAG
>JAYUJS010000109.1:0-1358 GCA_043765095.1 Ferruginibacter sp. | reverse complement strand
GCAGATACAGTTGCTTTTATTGTATTGAAGTCGCTGAAATAACCGAAGCTTAGACCAGATAGTACCCCTCCTTGCATGAAACCAAACTGAAAAAGATTTGAAGTATTATCAATTTTTACAGTTGAACCTATAGGGTAAGATGATACAGGTAAATTAATTTTAGCAAAATACCATATCCCAGCAGTGCCTGGCACTACTGTAAATTGTATAGTAGAAATCACACCTGCAATATTATTTATTAAAAAATTTCCCTGCCCTCCATTTCTAACCAGTAACGTTATTATTAGTCCTTCCGGCGAACTCCTACTAATAGAAACAGTACTACTTCCCGAACAGTCAATTTTGGGTAAAATGGCGGAAGTCATTTCGCATCCTGAACCTGCTAATTGGTATGAATAAGCAGGTAAAGAAGTTTCAATGTATGTAGAAGGATTTGAAACTGATAAAGCTGTACTTTGTCCCGCACTTAAAGTTATAAAAGAAACTCCATCTTGTTTTACAATTGTTCCAGATTGTGTCGCAGTAATAAATACTTTATCATATGGAGAGTTCAATTGGCTTTGAATTGCTATATACTCTTTACCGAGTGAAGAGAAAGGAACGGTTTGATCACCTGCCAAATCTTGACAATTCCCTCCATAGTATGTTCCTCCATTTAAAAGGTCATCTTCAAGTGTAATAGCAATAGGCTTTGTAGCAACAACGTAAGAGCCATCTAAATGCTGCGTTGCTGATTGCGAAGATGCCTCAGCAGCATAGGTTTCTCCTTTATTTAAGTTTATTGTAAAAGCTATATTTGCTAAATGTCCTGTAATATTATTAGAAGGTGTAATTGTTACTTGAGTATTATCTTGTGAAGCAACTATATTAAACGATGAATAAGGATTTACTTCTCCTGAATAAAAATTATTATTAATGATATTTTGCGAAGAAATATAAAACTGCGTGCCCAATGCATTATTTCCTTTTAAAGAAAATATTTCAGGATTTGGAAAGCCTTCATTTACTTCATAATAAACTGCAATCTTATTTGTAGCACTTATTTTTAAGCCTCTATTCTGAATTACATTACCTGGTTTACATTCTATTATATTAAGTTGTGATGTTAAGTCAATTGTTTGAGTTGAATATGGAGGTAAAGTAATAGTCTGGGATATAAAACTTGGGTTAGCAGGTTGAGAGACAATAACTATACTAGGTAATTGGTAGGATGAAATTCTTAATTTTATTGGTTTATCAAGATTACCGATTTCATCAACATCTGGTGCAGCAAACCAAAATAATGTATCGGTTTGACAGTATGCATTTGTAGCTAACAAAATAAATATTATCAGTAAAATTTTCTTCATATTTTTTAT
>JAYUJS010000108.1:0-1360 GCA_043765095.1 Ferruginibacter sp. | reverse complement strand
AAAACTACTAAAATAACTTGTTACTTCATCTAATTATGTAAACTACCAAACTTTATTATTATTTCATAATTTTACAAAAAATTATTCTTAATGATTAAAGCCTCCATCATTACCATTGGCGATGAACTTTTAATAGGACAAGTAATTGACACCAATAGTGCATTTATAGCACAAGAAATGAATAAAGCTGGGTTTTTAATTAGCCGTAGAGTGGCTGTTGGGGATGATTATACAGCTATTAGGAATGCATTAGATGAAGAAAAAAAATATGCAGATATTGTATTGATAACAGGGGGGCTAGGTCCTACAGCTGATGATATTACAAAACCTTTGCTATGTGAATATTTTGGCGGAAAAATGGTTGTAAATGAAATGGTGTATGTACACGTACAAAACATTTTTGAAAATATTTTAAATAAACCCTTTACGGAGAGAAATAAGAAACAAGCCGAAGTGCCTGATGTATGTAAAGTAATTGAAAATAAAAAAGGCACTGCCCCAGGAATGATTTTTGAAGAAAAAATAAATGGATTAAATAAAATATTTGTAAGCATGCCTGGCGTGCCTTTTGAAATGAAGGCGATGATGGTAGATGATGTGATACCAATGTTGCAACAAAATTTTTTAACTACACCTATAAGTCATCGTACATTGCTTTGTGCTGGGGTGGGAGAGAGTACCGTAGCAGATATGCTACAAGGTTATGAAAATGAATTACCTATTAATGTAAAGCTTGCATATTTGCCAAGTTATGGTATGCTAAGGCTTAGGATTACAGGCACCGATAATGATGCTGAAAAAAATAATTTAATTTTAGATAAATTGTTTAATTCTTTACAAGGGCTTGTAAAAGAATTTTTAGTAAGCAATGTAGATTTGCCTTTGGAAAATGTATTAGGCAATTTATTAAAACAAAAAAATGAAACAGTATGTACTGCTGAAAGCTGTACTGGTGGTTTTATGGCACATCTATTTACTTCCATACAAGGCGCATCTTCTTTTTATGATGGTAGTGTAGTAAGTTATTCATACAAAGCAAAAGAAGATTTATTGCAGGTGCAAAAAAGCACATTAAAAACTCAAGGGGCAGTAAGCGAAATGGTAGTAAGAGAAATGGCGGCTGGTGCACTCAAAAATATAGGTTCTACATATACAATAGCTGTATCAGGTATTATGGGTCCAAGTGGTGGCCTACCTGATAAACCTGTAGGTACCGTATGGATATGTGTAGGTGACAATCAAAAGTTAATTGCTCAAAAATTTTATTTTAGATTTGATAGACAAGTAAACATAAGACTTACTGCAATGAATGCTTTTAATATGCTTCGAAAATTTATTATAGAAAAATAATTTATTTACT
>JAYUJS010000107.1:0-1360 GCA_043765095.1 Ferruginibacter sp. | reverse complement strand
TCCCTGATGGATGCAACCCGTCGCTAGCAAACATTTCAGCATTATCTGCATTCCCTTTTTTCGCTGTTGTAATATCTATAAAAATACAATTGTGTTGTAAAGTTATTTTTTCGCAAGCAACATTATACGCATCAATTTCTATTTCTATTTTTGCAATATCTCTATCTTTTGCAAAAGGCGTTTGTCCCCAATTAGGAATGGATAATACAAAAACATTTGTAGTTTTATTTCCTGCAAATAAAATGGCTTGCTTTAATAATACTTCAAATTCAATTTTAAATACTTCCACATTTTGTCCTCTATATTGATTATTTACGCCAATCAACAAACTTACAAAATCATAGCTTTTTAAAAATGCTTGTTGCGAAATGGCATGATTCAATTCATCTGTAGTCCAACCAGTTTTTGCAATAATTTCTGGCGCTGTTATTTCAATATTCTTATTGCGTAATAAATTTACCATTTGATAGGCGAAAGTTTCTGTTAGTAAAACTTGTTCTCCAATTGTGTAGCTATCTCCAAGCGCCAAGTATGTTTTCATTTATTTTTTTTATATATTTCCTACTTCATTCCAAGGTACAAGACCTATTTCATCATTTAATACATCAGGTTTATTTCCTCCATACAATAATATTGCACCTGCATTTTGTTGGTATTTTTTCCAATACTTCAATCCTTGAAAGTCTTTGCTATCTAATTTTTTGGTAGATTTTATTTCTACTCCTATTAACTCACTATTTTTTTCTATCAATAGATCTACTTCGTTGCCTGCGCTATCTCTAAAAAAATACATCCCTCCGTTTATTCCTTCATTTGTTCTATTCTTTTTTATTTCTGTAATACACCAATTTTCAAAAATAGCCCCATATCTCGTATGCTTTACTAAATTTGTTTGGTTGTTTATACCTAGTAAATAGCAAAGCAAACCTGTATCGTAAAAATATAATTTTGGACTTTTTACAATTCGCTTGTTTAAATTGTTGTGCCAAGGTTGTAGCAAGTAAATTATATAACTACTTTCTAATACTCCCAACCAAGCTTGTATCGTTTTTGCATCTGCACCTACTGCTTTTGCTAACTCATCTTTATTTAACAATTGTCCAGCATAGTTTGCACAAAAATAAACAAGCCTTGTAAATGCTGCTAAGTTGGTAATATTTCTAAGTAATCGTACATCTTTGAGCAAATAAGTTTGCATGTATCCATTCATCCATTTAGAAGGATTTAATTTTTCTTGCCATATTTCTGGATAACCTCCCATTAAAATATGATGGTTTATATTATCCTTAGCTAGTTTTGCTTTTTGTAATTCTGCGTAAGAGAGTGGCAGCAGTTCTAAATAGCCTGCACGCCCAGCAAG
>JAYUJS010000106.1:0-1361 GCA_043765095.1 Ferruginibacter sp. | reverse complement strand
ATGCTTTAATGTGAGCAAAATTGTCTAAGTAAATTCTTGCAATAGCATACATACGCATATCTTCTGTAATAGTACTTTCCGCTATATGGCTCATATCGTTGTTGCTATTGCGAAATTTTAGAGGAATAAAAGTATTAAAGCCTTTGGTTTTATCTTGTAAATTTCTTAATTTACTCATGTGGTCTATTCGATGCTCATATTTTTCAATATGTCCATAAAGCATAGTTGCATTAGTGTGCATATCTAGCTTATGTGCAGTTTCGTGTATGTGTAACCAACCTTCACCTGTTACTTTATCAGCAGCTATTTCTTTACGAATATCTTCATGAAAAATTTCTGCACCGCCACCAGGTAAAGATTGTAGCCCAGCATTTTTTAAAGCAAGCATTCCTTCTTCCACCGTCATTTTAGCCTTGCGAAACATATAATCCAATTCTACAGCCGTAAAACCCTTTACATGCAAGCTAGGCCTGTGCGCATGTATTTTTTGTATTAACTCAATAAAATAAGCCATATTCATTTTTGGGTGCACACCACCTACAATATGTACTTCTGTAATCGGTTTACCATCGTAGGTTTTTACAATATCCAGCATTTGGTCAATGCTTAGCTCCCAGCCCTCTTCTTTTTGCGCATATAATTTTGAATAGGAACAAAATTTACAACTAAATACACAAACATTGGTAGGCTCAATATGAAAATTTCTATTAAAATATGTTTTATTGCCATGTAGTTTTTCTCTAATAAAATTTGCCAATACACCTACAAATGGTAAATCTGCTTTTTCAAAAAGTACTAAGCATTCATCATCTGATATTCTAGTGCCGTCTTTTACTTTTTGGGCTATTTTAGCTAATAAAACATTTTTTGTGGCGTTAATAATTATATCTAAAGAATTATTCATTTTATAATTTTTGCAAATTTACGAAAGTACAAATGGGTAGGGATTGATTTGAGTATATTTATAATAAACGCAAAACGAAATTGTGACCAAATAAATTTTTAATTATTTTAAATTTCTACCCAAAGAAAAAATAACAAAGAATAATAGAAGTAATAATACCTACCAAATCTGCCAACAACATAGCGCCAACGGCATACCTTGTATTTTTTACACCAACTGCGCCAAAATATACCGCTACTACATAAAAAGTAGTATCAGAAGACCCTTGTAATATGCAAGATAATCTGCCTGCAAAAGAATCTGGGGTTGTACCCATAGCAGAAACCATCATACCTCTTGCAGCACCACCACTAAAAGGTTTTACAAGTGCTGTAGGTAAGCCATCTACAAAACGGGTATCTAAACCCATAGCTGTAAAAATTGTGCGGAGTCCATCTAAGATAATATCGAAAACACC
>JAYUJS010000105.1:0-1366 GCA_043765095.1 Ferruginibacter sp. | reverse complement strand
GTATATGTTTAAATAAAAAATGATGTCGAACCCAATAGTTCGCAATTAATGTAAAACTTAATAAAAGAGCAAAAAGGTTATATTTTAGGTCTAGTAATTGCTCCCAAACACTGTCAAAAGTGCTTTCTTTTGTTACATGAGGAACTTTGAACTCAATAATTAGAAGGGTTATTGCTATTGCAAAAACTGCATCGCTAAAGAATGCTAATCTTTCTACTTGAAAATCCTGCTTCGGATGTTTCTCAATGTCATTTTGTTTTTGTGGTGTGCTAAGGTACTTATTTTTGGCTGTCATAAATTGGCTATATAGTTTATCAGTTTGCTTTAGTAACTGGTTTGCATACAACGAACGAGACTTGGCGATTTTGTGTTTTTACAATTTTTCAAACTTATAAATTATCATCCCATTTTATCGATGTAAGTATTCATAGCAATCTATATCTTCTTTAAACCATTGATTAAATTTTATTGAATATATACTAGCAAAGCTAAACTTTTTATCCATTAAGCCAAGGTAGCCTTTTTAAGTTTAATGGGCGACCTAAACGTATATACTTAAAAATTTATAAAAGTGAAAGTAATTTTTTCATCAAAAAAATTGTCAATTTCAATTGTGTATTCGATAAATATTTTCAAGAATTTTTTCATGTACAGCTAATACTTGTGGTATTAACAATTCATTTTCGTTGTTTTCAATTATAAAATCACAGCGCTTCATTTTTTCTTTTTCATCCATTTGTTTTTGCATACGTGCTAGTACTGCCTCTTCAGTAATAACATCTCTATCCATTACTCTTTTTATGCGTAATGGTAGTGGCGAGTGTACACCAATTATTAAATCTAAATTTTTTTCTGCCTTTGCTTCAAAAATAAGTGCTGCTTCTTTTATAGCATAAGCTGTTGTTTGCTGCATCATCCACAATTTGGCATCAGCAATGGTAACAGGGTGCACAATGCTATTCATTTGTTTAGTTTTTTCTTTATCAGAAAAAACTTGCTCTGCTAAGTATACACGATTTATGTTCCCATTTAAATAACTTTCGTTACCGAAAGCTTCAATTATTTTTTGCTTTAATTGTTCATCAACATTCATTAATTTTTTAGCTGCATCATCTGCATAATATACAGGTATACCAAGCACTTCAAATATATGCGCTACAGTAGTTTTTCCTGAGCCTATTCCTCCAGTTAATCCAATTTTTAGCATAATGCAATCTATTGATTTTTATTTGAAGAGTTTAAATAGTATTCATAAAAAACCTTATCACTTTACAAAAAGTGCTACATAGCTTGGTAAATAAATTTTTCGGTTTAAATAATGTTTAAAGGTTGGCAACTTTTATAATTATAATTAATAAAATCTCTT
>JAYUJS010000104.1:0-1370 GCA_043765095.1 Ferruginibacter sp. | reverse complement strand
CTGGGCAAGATGATAAAAATAGTGAAGTAATCGCAGTACAATTTTCGCAAGGAGGCCTTGGGTTGCCAAACAGAGATTACTATTTTAATACTGATGAAAGAACATTAAAAGTAAAAGCTGCATATCAAAAATATATGCTTAAAACATTTACACGATTGGGCAACGCTAATATGCAAAAAGATGTAGACGATGTTTTTGCACTAGAAACAAAACTAGCAACAGCATGCAGAAAACTAGCAGACTTGCGTGACCCATACAAGAATTATAATAAAATGAGTATTGCACAACTCATTACCATGGCACCATCTATCAATTGGGCATTGCATACAAAACTTGCATGTACCAATAAAGTAGATTCTGTAATTGTAGGCCAACCAGAATTTTATACTGCATTGAGCAATGAATTAAAAAACACACCCATTTCAGTTTGGAAAAACTATTTAAAATTAAAATTGGTATTTGCCTCTGCACCATATTTAGATAGCAAAACATTTAATGATCGTTTTGAATATCGTAAAACATTATCGGGTGCAAGCAAGCCACAAGTACGTTGGAAACGTGTGCTAGACTCAGAAGAAGATGCCATTGGCGAAGCACTTGGGCAGCTTTTTGTAAAAGAATATTTTAACGAAAGTGCTAAAAAAAGATACGATGGTATTGTAGAAAATATTAGAGAGGCATACAAAGAAAGAATTACAAAACTTACATGGATGGGCGATGATACAAAAGTAAAAGCATTTCAAAAGCTTGCAAGTATTTCAAAAAAAGTAGGCTATCCAGATAAGTGGAAAGACTTTAGCAGCTTAGAAGTAAACGATGGGCCATGGGTAATAAATGTACAAACCGCCGCTGCTTGGTGGCATAAGTACGAAACTAATAAACTTGGAAAACCTGTAGATAGATCCGAATGGGGTATGACACCTCAAACCTATAATGCATATTACAACTCAAGCAATAATGAGATTGTATTACCTGCGGGTATTTTTGCAGTACCCGGTTTTAAAGATGCAGAGCTTGATGATGCGCTTGTATATGGCTACGCTGCTGCATCTACAATAGGGCACGAAATTACACATGGCTTTGATGACCAAGGTCGCCAGTACGATGCTAAAGGTAACCTTACAGATTGGTGGAGTGCAAAGGATGGAGAAGAATTTAGTGCCCGAGCAAAAATGATTATAAGCCAATTTAACGAATTTGTACCAGTAGATACTTTGCATATAAATGGCGATGCTACACAAGGAGAGAATATTGCCGACCTTGGAGGTATTTTGCTAGGCATAGATGCCTTTAAAAAAACAGATGCGTACAAACAAAATAAAAATATTGCAGGGTTTACACAAATGCAACGTTACTTTTTGGGCTATGCA